>JBGSQJ010000040.1:0-6445 GCA_041738165.1 Bdellovibrionales bacterium | reverse complement strand
CCTGTGCGAACTTTTTTAAGTTCACCAAACAACGCTTGAATTGCTTTTTCCATCTTTTCTTTTGAGGTTTGCGCTAACTGTGCCGACAAACTGGCCTCCTATTTGACGATGGTCCCGATTTTTTCGCCGCTCACAACGCGCGCGATGTTTCCGGGTCGGTTTAAATTAAAAGTGATGATGGGCAGCTTATTGTCCATACACAAACTAATGGCTGTGGAGTCCATGACTTGAAGGCCATCTCTCAAAACATCCATATACGCAAGCTGCTCATAGAGCTTTGCGCTTGGGTCTTTGCGCGGGTCTTTATCGTAGATGCCATCCACATTCGTCGCCTTCATAATCACGTCGGCATTGATTTCCATGGCTCTTAAAGAAGCGGCGGTGTCGGTGGTGAAATAGGGATTCCCAGTGCCCGCCGCAAAAATCACCAGCCGACCTTTTTCAAGGTGCCGGATGGCTCGCCTGCGAATATAAGGCTCGGCGATCTGTGACATTTGAATCGCAGACAGAACACGAGTCGCTAAGCCTCGGTTTTCAAGTGCATCTTGAAGGGCCATCGCATTGATGACCGTTCCGAGCATGCCCATATAGTCCGAATTGGCGCGATCCATGCCTTGGGCGGCTTGAGCGACGCCCCGAATGAAATTGCCACCACCAATCACCACACCAATTTCTACACCCAAATCATAGGCCGACTTAACGTCGTCTGCGATTTGATTGATTCGAGCGGGATTAATACCCATAGGTTGGTCGCCCGCAAGGGCTTCGCCGCTCAATTTAAGCAAAATTCGGTGATATTGACTTGCTGACAACGCTCGACCTCTTACTGTTTTGCTGCCGCTGCAACTTCCGCCGCAAAGTCAGTCGATTTTTTTTCTATGCCTTCGCCAAGCTCAAAGCGTGCAAAGCGTCTCACCACAAGGTTTTCGCCAATTTTCGCGATCAGCTCTTTGAGGCGATCTTCGACGGTGACCTCGGGATTCTTCACAAACTTTTGATCGAGCAGACAAATCTCAGCGGCCCATTTTTTCATTTGACCCTCTAAGATTTTATCTAGGAATTCGGGTTTTTTGCCCTCTTCAATGGCTTTCGCTTTGAGTACCGAAAATTCGCGCTCGCGCGTCGACAAGTCGATCTCATCTTGCCGCACGAACTGAGGATTCAAGGCCGCGATGTGCATAGCCACATCTCTGCAAAATTCTTGAAACTCGTCATTGCGCGCGACGAAGTCGGTTTCAGAGTTCACCTCAAGTAAAACTCCGATTCGGCCTCCGGCGTGTATGTAAGAAGACACCATGCCTTCGGCAGCCACTCGATCAGATTTCTTCGCGGCCTTACTCAGACCTTTTGTGCGAAGCCAATCGATGGCTTTGTCAAAATCGCCAGAAGTTTCTTGCAAAGCCTTTTTGCAATCCATCATGCCGGCGCCAGTTTTTTCGCGAAGTTCTTTTACGTGCGATGCGCTAACAGACATGGATTACTCCTTACTTTTTTCAGTTTCAGTTGTGGCTGAGTCATCTGAGTCGGTTTCAACAGGAGCCGTGGTTTCACTTTCGAGTTCCATTTGAATCTCAACATCTTCAGCGGTTCCTGCTGCGACGAGTTTTCGACCCTTGCTCACTTTGACAACAGCCGGACCAGGAGTGGCTGCCGCTTCACGCCGGGTTGGCGCTTTGGTCGGAGCCGCTTCGGCTTCGCTCTTATCGACAGAGGCGCGAACTCGCTCCTGCCATAACTTAGATCCTTCTAAGAAGGACTCGGCCACCAAATTGGCGAAAAGTTTAATCGAGCGAATGGCATCGTCGTTTCCAGGAATAGGAAAGTCCACCATTTCGGGGTCCACATTGGTGTCGGCAATTCCGACAACGGGAATCCCGATTTTTTTGGCTTCAGCAACGGCAATGTGCTCTTTGTTTAAATCCACCACGAACATGATTCCAGGCGGCTCTTTCATTTCACGAATTCCATCTAGGTATTCGTTCAAACGAACGTACTCTTTTTCAAGACGTGCGCGTTCTTTTTTAGACATGAAGTCCAAATCGCCTTTTTCACGCATTTGATCGATTCGCTTAAGGCGATCGATACTCGATTTGATCGTCTGAAAGTTGGTGAGCATTCCACCCAACCATCTTTTGGTAACGTGGAACTGGCCAGACTTAATCGCGGCATCGCGAATCGGCTCGACCGCTTGTTTTTTTGTACCTACAAAAATCATGCGGCGCCCTTCGGCTGCAGCATTCTTTACGAATTCAGCAGCGTTCTTTGCGCTTACAACAGATTTTTGTAAGTCGATGATGTGGATACCCCCGCGTGATGTGTACACGTAGGGCTTCATCTTTGGATTCCAACGTTGAGTTTGGTGTCCAAAGTGCACGCCGGCGTCCAGCATGTCTTTCATGGTGATCTGTGGCATAGGTTTTCCTCCTGGTTGAGCCACCTTTTCGCGCCGAACACGCCCATAAAGGGAGCACCAGAAGAATCGCGAAAAGTGAGTTATTTAAGGTCGTTGAGTTAGCACGAAGCTTCGATGGACGGCAACCTATTTAAAGCCTTAGGGAGCAGACCCTGTAGCTTTTGCGCCATGAGCAGGTCCCCAGCTGGACTGGGTTCGCCCTGAACTAAGGAGTGCCCAAGATAAAGGTTTGAAATCTCGGGGATTTCGACGCCTATTGCCGCTCGGCCCGTCAGCGATCCAAAGGCGTCGCAGGCCACGAAAATTCGCTCTTCCTCTGCCTCTTCAAAGCAGTTCGGCCAGGCCCTCTTTAGCTGCCTTTTGATGTGACGAATGCATTGACCAGAATATTCATGCTCCGAAGCTCGCCCGCTCTCGATCAGCGTCATCCAGCGGGTGAATCCGTCCAACTTACGACCAAGTACGGGCTCAAAGTCTTTCGCGCCGTGATCGAATACGTGAACCGAGGAATTCATTTCAATTGGATTCTTAGAGTTGTACAGATCGAGGCCCACAGCTGTCCATGCCAACGCTTTACCCAGCGCCACGCGAGATTTTGAAGACAAGCCCTCGCCCTCAATGAGTTTGCCGAGATTTAAAGGCGTACCTGTGTAAACAATGCGGTCAACTTCAATGCGCTTGTCGCCGTTCAGAATCACAGAGCTGACGCTATGATCTTTTACCTCAATGGCCGTGATTTCACTTTGAGTGGCAAAATGGCCGTTGATATTTTCAGCCCAACTCAGCGCCATGGTTTCAAGGGACGGTTGAAAGCGAAGCTCGTGAGAATAGCCGAACCTTGAAAACTCTGCAGCCGAACGAAAATGTGAATCGCCTAGGCCCGAAAAGGGTCTCCAATGTCCATCGACAAAGACTTGGGGGCGATGTTCAACGATTTCAAATGAAAATTCGGAGTGCTCGGCCGCAAAGGCTTTTGTGGCGGCCAGTATTTCGTCTGTGGCAGGTGCGAATCCGAGCGATCTTCCACCTTTGCCTGCGCTAGCGGCGAGTGACTCACGGCCCTCAAAAACGAAAAAATCGTTCTGGCCCTCGCGCTTGAGGTCATTTGCCAATTTGAGGCCAAGCCATCCACCGCCGATTATCAATGTCGAGATTTTTTGCATAGAAGTCTAAGACACCAAGAGTTGGCGTCTAATTCAAGCTCTTGTGCACCTGCTGGCTGATTTTTGTCAAAATGCCTTTGGTAAGGGTCTGTGCGTGAGGGTGCTTAGTGAGCCAACTGGCCAGCGGTGGTGAAACTCTATAATAGAGCCAAATCAATCTGCGCCCCACGAGTGAGGGTCTCAGCACTTGGTCTCGGTAGCGGCGAAGCACCGTGAGCTCGACCGCGTAGGGCGTGTCAGCAAATGCGGCCGTTGCAATAAAACACCCGCCTCTTTTTGACTTAGACGAGCGAAGAAGCGAGCGAATCACATTTGGATTCTTGGCTGATTTCAAAAAAATTTCCGCTTTTTTGACTACGTCTGGGTAGATCTGACTAAAGGGTAAAAATTCGGCGAGTTTAGCGGCTGAATTTTGCATGCGGTCTGAGTAGCGAGGGTTGGTGTCGTAAATTCGAACCAAGTCCCAGTAGACAGACGTGACAATGGTGAGCTCTTTGGAACGCGAAGAGTTGTTGAATACGTTTGGTCCGAGTTCGCCTTTTTTCAAATTGTAAACGAGTTCCAAAACCCGAAGGTATTTCTCGTATTTCACCGCGGCCTCAGAATAGGCCTTTGCACCCATCAGGCCGCGCGCTTGTTTGATGAGCTGAACTCGGTTTTTCCACATCATCATCTTGTTTTTTTCGCGCATGTCTCGTTCCATGCGCAGCTTGGCGCCCTGCGAGACTTCGGCTCCAAGCGAATCAAGGCAACTGGGACATATTTTTTCAGGCACGCTCGCGCCGGGGTCAGCCGCCAAAATAGCTGACCGCGTTCCGACTCCCACGGGAACCAAATGCTCAGTTTGACTGCCACATCGTGGGCAGTTTTCTAATGGAGGTGACATCGCCTTATTATTACATCATTTGAAAGGGGTCGGTGTCGACTTGGACCTTCGCCCCGCGCGCCACCCATTTTTCATCGCCCATCAAGTGTTTCAGAAACTGGCGAAGTTTTGCGGATTCACGGCCCTTAACCATGATCTGATAGCGAAACTTGCCCCTAAGTTTATGCAAAGGAGCCTCAGCTGGACCAAGTACCACCAAGTTGTCGCCGTACAATTCGGCAAACTGATTTTGCAATGCGTGAGCCCGATCAACCACCATTTGCGAGACTTGTTCACCAAGTGCGTTTTCAGCCGCTTGAACTCGAATCATCGCCATCCGCCAAGAGGGCGGGTACAAGAGGTCGCGGCGCTCTTGTAATTCTTGAGCCGCAAAGCCCTCATAGTCATTGCGAATGGCATACACGATCGAAGGGTGAGCGGGGTCATAGGTTTGCACAATGACTTTACCATCGCCCTTTCTTCCGGCACGTCCACCCATTTGGGTGAGCAATTGAAAGCTTCGTTCACTGGCTCGAAAGTCAGGCCAATGAAAACCGACATCGGCCAACACCAAGCCAACCAAATTCAACTTTGGAAAGTCGAGGCCTTTGGCAATCATTTGAGTGCCGATGAGTAAGTCGATCTTGTGCGATTCCATATCTGAAATCAAAGTCTCGAGCTCAGCGCGAGATTGGACCTCATCTCGGTCGGCTCTCGCAACACGGGCGCCAGGAAACAGTTCTCGAATGTCGTTTTCAAGTTTTTCTGTTCCGAGCCCGAGGGCCTCGAGCGGAAACTCATGGCAAGTGGGGCAGTTCTCAACAAGACGCTCACTGTAATCGCAGTAGTGGCATACCAAATGAGATTTTCTATGCAAAGTGAGGGTGACCGAGCAGTTCGGGCATTCGGCCACATGGCCACAGCCATGACATTGAGCCGTTTGGGCCAGTCCTCGTCGATTTAAAAATAAAGCGACTTGGTCTTGGCGCTCAAGCGTGAGGCCGATTTCTTCATAGAGTCTTTCAGACAACCAAAAAGGCAAATCAGACGGAGTCTCTTTGCGCTCTCGATATTGCGCCCGAAGATCGACGATCTCAATGCTGGGCAACTCTCCGCCATGCACTCGTTTGGTCATTGAGTGCAAATGGTACTTACCGCTTTGAGCGTTGTGCCAGCTTTCAAGCGAAGGCGTGGCCGAACCAAGAACAATGGGAATGTCGAGAATCTGACTCAAGCGCACGGCGCCGTCTCGCGCATGGTACTTTAATTTCTCGTCTTGCTTGAAAGAAGGTTCGTGCTCTTCGTCGACGATGATTCCGCCCAAATTGGCCAATGGGCAAAACAGCGCCGACCTGGCTCCAATTAAAATATTGCGATTTCCTTCGACCATGCTCCACCACTGATCCGTCTTCTCGCGTTCGGTAAGGTGAGAGTGAAGAACGGCCACTTCATCGTGAAAGCGCGCCGAAAATCTATCAATGAGCTGCGGGGTCAACGAAATCTCTGGCACAAGAAGGAGACCCTGTTTGCCCTGCGCACGCCAGTCGGCGAGCAGATTCAAATAGACCTCAGTTTTACCTGAGCCTGTTACGCCATGAAGAAGGTGTACACCAAAACCGCTTTTGGCTTTGATTGAGGCGAGTACGGCTTGTTGCTCTTGAGTAAGCGAGGGCGGTGTTGACACTTCGGCGTGCACTCCGACGGGGGCCGACCGATTTGATTTTCGCTTGCGGCCCTGTTTTTTAAGCGGCGGAAACATAGATTCTAAAACTTGGCCCACCGGGAACATATAGTAATTCGAGAGCCATTCCGCCCACGCGACGTAGGCGCTCGGCAAAAGCACGCGCTCATCAGCAAGTTTTTGGATGGGTTTGAGTTTAAATTCTGAAGCAACAGGTGCCGGACCGAGCACGACACCTTGAGTGTAGCGCTTTCCGAGTGGCACCAACACCGAAGTTCCCCGCTCTAAAAGCTCAGATTCAAGAGGCGGCAAATAGGTGAGTG
>JBGSQJ010000027.1:0-10971 GCA_041738165.1 Bdellovibrionales bacterium | reverse complement strand
CACCTTGCGCACCCAAAATGATGCAGTTGTGTCGAATGTGCATTCCATTGGCCACCAACGTATTGGCTGTGCCTTCTGACTCAATGACCAAACAAAAATCGATCTTCCCTTTTCGGGGCTTGAGCCTAAATTGTTGCGGTTTATTTTTAGGTTGAAATGGAGTCGTCCCCAATGTGCTCAAATCCACATTGGCAACTGAACCGTCTGAGAGCGTCTCGGTGACCACCAGATTTTTTGAATAGGTCTGGCCGCCGCGATCGTTCGCAAAGCAATTCATCTCTTCGCGATACACCTCTAACATATCGCAAATGAAATCAACGATAGCATCACTCTCGGGTTGATCGTCAAAGTCGAGTGGTTTGTTATCTGGGTTCGACCTCACAAGACCTTTAGAAATATAATAAAGCTCACGCTTGGTATTCACCGCTCCGCTTTTGATATTCGCGAGCAAAATTTCAAGCATAAAAATCGTTCTTGCCATCTTTTGAACTGACGAAACATTGAGTTCGGTTCGAACCATTTTGTCGCCAGGGGTGAGGTAGCCGGCCTTGGGATCATAAAGTGAGTTGTCTAGACTGCATTTAACGGCTGTCAGTACAGGTCGTTTCGCTTTTTCTAGGTCGCCCAGCATCCCTTCACATAAAATTTTGGATTCTTTAGCAATGTCCTTCTTTAAATCTCGTATGCGAATCTTTGCCACGCGTCAGTCTCCTACTTCTTATTTTTAGCTCGAGGGCCAGCTGCAGATTTTTTCGTCGCGTTTTTCTTAGCTGGGCCTGCGCCCTTGGCGGCCTTCTTATTGGCTTTTTTCGCTGCTTTTGACGGCGCCTCATCTAGGTCGACATTGAAGTCTTCCTCTAACGATCTGTCCGAGTCGCGCTCGGCCCCAGAGTCCTCGCCCTCGTCTTCTTCATCAAATCCCAATTTCTTTCGCTCTTGAGCCTTTAATTTTTTAAGTTTTGATTCGGCCACTTCGAGCTCGGCTTCAGCTGAACTGGTGTCGCGGCCCAATAGTTTGGCCAAGCCCTCTTCGGCCTTAAGCTCCCTAGACTTGGGAGCACCCACTATTCTTGCCAAACCTTGAACCAAGATCGGGCCGAATTTCTCGATGTGCGAAAGTTTACGTTCAAGATCGGCCGCCTTGTGCTCGGCTCGAATATGCCGAGACAGTTTTTGCCCGGCTTGCATTAAGGCTCGACGAATTTCGTCAACCAAGTCATCACTGCCATCGATTGTTTCTTTGGACGCGTTTTTGAACTTGATAAAAGGCGAAGTCACACTTATGGCAAAGACGTAAGGCCCCTGTGGCAAACTGTCTTTGGGTTGATTTATCCCGTAAGCGCGCCAGTTCACCGATTCGACAGACTTTGTAATCGCGCAGGCCCCTTTATCAAATTGCAAAGGCACGCGGTTCGCAAAACGTAAAAGCTGAATGGGTATGTCGTTGTCGTTGCCCCGATCTTTAAAGCGCGCAATCGCCACTTCCACAACGACGGGTTTAAAATCACAAATCTTTGGCCGACGAGTGACCACGCTGAAAAAATCCACCTCGCCCAATCGCTGAATGCTTTTGCTCAAGCCTTCTTCACCAACTGTCAGCACCGAGCGCGTCGAGGGCGCAACCAATTCTGTTTCGTGAATAGATTGATAGATTTTTTTGTAATCTTGCTCCGAAATTTGCGAAAGCCCTTTTTTGATAAGTCCCTTTGGCAAACCGTGGGTCACAAAATCTTTGAGAGAAGCATCTGAAATTCGAGAGAAACCCTTTTTTAAAAAATTCTCTAAGGTGATTTGACCAAAAAGACCCGCATGGGTCATAAACTCGCCGAGCTTCATCGTGTGAGGATGGGGCAACGTCGAGGGGGGAATCTGCGGAACTTCTTCAGAAACTCGCCCAATGTCTTTCAATTCGGCATCAAGTAACTTGTACTTCAGAGTCATATGAGGATTCACAAGAGTCGTTCCCTCAAGATAAGTCAGTAGGCCCCCATCACCGTTTAAAATCACTCGGCCATCAATTCGAAACTCGACTCTTAAGCCGTGAGATTTGTCCCAATCGATCATCTCTTTGTTCTTGACGAGACCACGGTTACCTTTGATGTCCACATCAATGGTGGCCACCATGGCTTTTCGCATTTTTTTAGTTTTACTGGTGACCCGCACACCCGAAGCATTGGTCAGCTGTGCCCATGTGGTGGCCGCTGAAATCCCAATGCCTTGCTGGCCACGTGAACAGCGCCCTCGACCAAATTTGCTCGACGCCAAATACTCGCCAAAAACTTTGGCCAAATCTTCGGCATCAATGCCTGGCCCATTGTCTTCGACCACAATTTCAATCAAATCCGTATTGCGCGACGCCCCCGCACCCAACTTTTGAATCTCAATATAGAGTTCAGGTAAGATTCCGGCCTCTTCGCAAGCATCTAGAGAATTGTCGACCGACTCTTTAAGAGTGGTGAGAACAGCCTTAGAAGGTGAAGAAAATCCAACCTGCTGAAGATTTTTAGCGAAATATTCCGCTGTGCTGCTTGATGTGATCTTCGACAAGATGAAGCTCCCGTTGTTGCTACTTACGACGACGATAGCGAATTAATTTGAATTTAAATCGCGCAACCGCAGCTCAGCTACGGTTAGATTTTTTTTGAGAGAATTGCACTGTTTACAAGAGACCACAATATTTTTCTTGTTGCTCTTGCCTCCGCGGGCAAGTGGAATCAGATGATCCATGGTCAATTCATCGATTTGAAATGTCTGCTCACAATGATAGCAAACGCGTTTGCCCAGCTGATTTTTCCACCACATAGTCTTTCTTAACTCCCGCGCCCGCTCACGTTCGCGCCGAATTTGTGAAGGGTCCGTGGGTAGAAAATCAGAATATTCCATGACCCCTGATACCGCAGTTAACTATACGCGTCAATAATGGAGCTTGGTGGGTAATAGAAAATTCCGCTATAAAAGGGCGCATATGAATACAGAACAAATGACTCAAAGATTAAAAGAGGCCTTCCCGCAGGCTGAAGTTCGGGTTAGCGACCTGACTGGCACTGAAAATCACTGGGAAGTGATTGTGAAATCAGAGGTTTTTGCGGGTCTTAGCCGAATTGAGCAGCACCAAAAGGTTATGGCCGCATTTGCGCCCGAGCTAAAAACCGGTGAAGTTCATGCCTTATCGATCAAAACTGCATTGAAATCATAACTTTAAGGAGCCAAGCCATGGATGTTAAATCACGAATCGAAAAAATCTTAGGTGAAAAGAAAGTCGTTCTTTTTATGAAGGGCTCGGCGTCGTTTCCACAGTGTGGATTTTCGGCAAGAGCCATTGCAATCTTGAAAGAGCTCGGTGCCGACTTTAATACGGTGGACGTACTTGAAGACGAAGAAATTCGCCACGGCATCAAAGAGTACGGCAATTGGCCAACAATTCCTCAGCTTTATGTCGATAAAAAATTGGTCGGCGGCAGCGACATCATGATGGAAATGTTTGAAGCTGGCGAACTCGCCGAAGTGGTGAAGTAGATTCGAACGAGGCCCCTGATCAACAAACGTAAGGTCTAAATAAGGCGTAGGTCTCTACGCCTTGAAATAATAACTACTCCCTAATCTCATCACCATTTAACGGCGTCATTGTGAGCCGCAGTTCGCATGGATTCGCAAAGCGAATCGTACCTGGCAACTTCTCAGCCAAATCGATCAGCGCCTGAATCACCGGGAGCTGCTTCGTCCAAACTTTGAGTTCGAGCATCTCTTTCAAGCGGTAGAGCACTTCAAGCCTTTGCCATAAAGTCCTCAAAATAAGATCTTCTCTCAGTTTTGCGGGGAGCGGGATGGTCACCTGTTTCCACTTGGACTCGGCTTGGCCTGGCTCCATAGTCTCGAGAAGTTCGGTCACTTTTTTCAGCTGCTTCAAATAGGCTGCACCCGTCAACTCGGCCAAGGGTTCAACGGCCTCGCTGATTTCACTCGGCGTCTCGGTGGAGCGGGCCTTCGAATCGTCTCGCTTCGCTTTAGGGCCAAAGTTCGTCATGGCGACAGCTTCATCTAGGGCTTGCCCAGCAAAAGATTTAAATCCGTCTTTGAGGTCATCCACTACGATCGGTCGATAGATATCAGGAACTGGTCCTATGTTTTCAATGGGCCAACCATTTGGAAGTTCGGCGTAAGAGAACGTGCAACGAAATTGCAGTTCGGAGCCCGGCATAGATGAAGTGTTTCGATAGACCGCTCCACCCAAACCACACGAAGTTTCACCCATAATTTTGGCGCGACCATTGAACTGCATCTGCGCCGGAAAAAAGTCACCACCACTACCAGACATATGATCATTCAATATTAAAATGGGTTTAGTGAACACCGCCTCTTTCGCTGAGAAAACCACCCCGGCCTTGGCGTCAAACTGAGGCAAAAGAAGATCAAAAGCTGGCCCCAAACCACTCCACTCTTCGCCCGACTCAAAGCGCGCTTTGAGCTCATTGTAGTATTGCTCCTCTAATCGATACTCAGCATAAACTTGACCAGCGCCATCGATCGGGTCTTTGTGAACACCGGGCTTCCACGACTGCAGAAGTGTCGAGTTCAATTTGACGTCGGTCATTACGGTCTGCATAGGTTGATCGCCATTGGCAAATAAACTCATAAGGCGAGCGCCGTAGTACACTTTGCCGCCGGTGTTGCTCAATTGGTCGATAATCAAAACATCAGTTAACGCCTCTAACTTTTTAAATCCTTGGGCCAACCACAGATACTCATTTTTTAGGTCGTCCATTCCACCCGGAGGTGAATAATCTGGAATACGAAAGACCCCGACGTTGCGGTCTTTGTGGCGAACCATATAGAGCTGGAGCCGTGTTACGGGCTTTAGGTCTTTCAGGGCAGGATTTGGCTGAGCGCCCTCTTTCTTTGCCGCTTCAATTTCGGAATTCAGCTGAGCACCGATATTGACCAGGCTCTTGGACGCATCGATTTTGAGAAGTCCGTTCTTGAAGTACGATCGCGGAGTTCCCCTCATGCCATAGGTGATATCAATATCTTCAGTGTTCGCTTTGACGTAGGGCTCGTTGAATTCTTTAGGGAAGCGATTCATCAGATTTTGAAACTCAGATCGGTACACCCAGCGCAACTGAGCGATGAAGTCTTTGCCATCACGTCGCAATTTCACTGTGGCTGGCGTGCCCTCAGGAATAGCACGTTGAAACGAGTGGAAGTTGTTCACGATGCCCATCATAGCCAAGCCAAAACGATCTTCAAACGTGCCGCCCGAAGAGTACAAGAGGTTTCGCTTAGCGTGCTCCAATACGGGGCGACCATCCAATTCGATAATCTCGTCCCCAGGTTGAATGACCTGCATTGAAGCGTCCCCGACCATTAAGTCTTTGCGCACATTGGTCACGATCAATTTTTCACCGACGTTCACTGCAACCAATCCAAGTGTGGCCACTTCGTTCGTCTGGCGGTTGGCATTGGCGTGGCCATCGCGAAGTTCGGCGATCATGCCGATCAGAAGTTGGCGCAGCTCTTCATGCGGCAAAATGTCGCGCTTCACCGGCTCGTCGAACCCTAAGCTCTCTTCGAGAGTTTGCGCATTTTCAATGAGGCTCTCGTATTTGGCTTCCAATTGTTCGAGGGTTACGCCAAACATCTTTTCTTTGTACTTCGCCATTCCGTAATGGGTCTTGAGTTCAGCGATTAGAGCCGTTAGGGCGACTTTCTGATCTTTTTTGGTTGTTAACGCCATCGATGACCAAGGCGTGACAAGTATCAATGCTACGACAAGTAGACCTCTGAAAGACGTCATATAGTGCCCCTTACCCTTGTGATCGTTCCGTTCTTTGGCCCGAGGCGCTCCCAGCTCCCTTAGCCATTTCTCCAAATCCCTTACGTTCTCTCACTCATTCACTCAAAACCCAGCAATGGGTCAATTTGGAACCTCATATTGTAAGTTTTCTTGAATAATCTTTATGAGTTAGGGAATCGCAACTCCAATGCCAGTTCGATTATAACCATTCTGCGCGCCTGCCAAAATTGTCACCACCAATAAGACTAGGTAACTATCACTGGCACCTGGAGTTCATCAATTCAAACACATACGCCGTAGACCGCCGAGCCAACTCGGCATTGGCCTTGCTCTCCTGACAATTGAGTTCATCCGTTCTGAATTGGTCGCGCAAAAAAGCTCCCAAGTATTGGAATGGCACTAAAGTATCGGAATGCTGATGATGGCGGATCTCATCAAAAATCGAACCACGATCTGGATGTCGCTGATTTTATCAGTGCTCCTACCGTCCGTTCCATCGGCTTCAAACATCTCGCCAGCAGGGCATTGCGAACCTGCATTAATATCTTCACTAGGTGAATCGCTCGACGAGGCTTCGCTATCTTGGATCAACTTGCTCAATCATTTTCTGCTCCGCAGTGTCGATCATGGATTGATCGCCGAAGCACTAGACGCGATAACAGAAAGCGAAGCGCCCATAAATCCCGTTGATCCTAAAATCGTGTCTCACTCAAACCCCACGATCATCCAGATTTACAACGGTTTCCTTAAGCTGCTGAATAGTGAAAGTTCGAGGGAACGCATAAGTTCCGATTGGCCGGCCATTCAAAAAAAAATTCCTGAAATTCTGGGCAAATTAAACCTCGAAAGCGGAGAACGACAGAAAAAAATGCTGGATACAGGTTATGTTTTTAGCCCGAAACTGGTTTTGAACCACTCAGCCGGTAGAGACATCCGCTCTACGCCCGCTTGGATTCGAACGGACGATGGCAGAGAATTTATGGCCGTTGGTTCTGAGGACTACAATCTCTATTTCTTTGAGCGCGAAAAAGGAAAAATAATATTTCGAGACAAGTACCCTGCGCATAACGCCGTAACGGGTGGGCCCTCGTGGTTTAAAGCAAAAACGGGTGAAATCTTCTTGGCCGCTGGGTCTCGCGATGGAAGCGTTCGGCTGTATAAACTCGAAGAAGATTCCCTAGAATCAAAAGGTGCACTGGATTTAAAAAGTGCAGTTGAAGGCACCCCCGCGTGGATTTCGACTCCGAGGGGCGAAACCTTTTTTGCAGTTGGCACGGAATCAGGGCTGAGTGTAGTGCAGGTCGATTTTCAAGGTGGTGTGGAGCCATCTATGAAGATTCAAGCTGAACACCCTCTCAACCGAGTGATGAGTCTGCCCCAATGGATCATCGACGAGTCAAATAATACTCATATTGTGGCACAAAGCTTGTCTGGTGTTCATCACATTTCTATGAGGAGCGATCACAAGATTCGAGCTTTACCCGGCGGGTCGGATGGCGAAACTTCACCGGCAATGATAAAAACCCAAAATGGTCGACAATTTCTAGTTTACGGGTCACAAGAAAAATTCGTTTTTTTGTACGAACTTGTAAATGACAAACTGATACAGAGAGATCGAATCAAATTGAAAGAGGCTATTTCATCTTCAATAGCCGTGGCCCAGCTCGCCAATGATCGCCATTTGTTGGCCTTAGGGCTTCCAGAAGGACTCACTGAAATCTACGAAATTGTAGATGATAAATTAAAGCTAGTTCAGTTACTTGATACGAAAAAGGTTAAGCAAAACGCTCGGCCCTCATTTCTATTGGACAACTACGCACGATTGTTTCTGGCAATGGAGTTAGGCAAAGAGATCCAAATTTTTGAACTGATAGGAGCCCAGTTTCAGCCGAAAAAGGATTTAAAATTTGATGATAACTTGTCCACACCGGCGGTGTGGCATCTTAGTGATAGCGATCAAACTCTCATATCTGCAGGATCAGTGAACGGTAGAATCTATACCTACTCGATTTTTGACTTTCTCGATATCGACAAGTCAAACAGGTATTAGCGCTTTGGGCGCGTGCGCCCGCGATTGTTACCAAAAATTGTCACCTTGGCCCAATTTCGCGCTTGAATTCTTTCAGTAGGTCTACTCAGACCCGCTCAGGTTGGTACCGAATTAGCATAATTCAAGCATTACGGTCGTTTAAACTAAATAGGTGAATTATGAAGTCTACAAAGCCAGTAGGTTCTTGGGTAGTTACCGCCATGACCCTTTCTGCAGCCGTGTTTTTGACTCCATACGCGGGCGCTGCCGCTGCAGCCAAACCTGATTGCGAGACGCTGCTTTCGGATGCGATTCGCATCGGTTCCTCCCCAGCGTTTGAATATCAAGGCGTAACTGAGAGCGGCCTTCAGAGAATTCACAAGGCGGCAGAGGCCTTTCAGGCCAATGAGCAGGCTTTTAATGAGTTCATAGTCGGCCAGGCGTCGATTTTTCAGGTGCATATGTTGGCCCGAATATCTAGAGAAAATCACCTGGTGCTAGGCCCGCCGGGCGCAGCCAAGTCGATGTCTGTCAATTGGACCTTCCCCAACATTTGGACGAAACAAATTACCGAATGGACCACACCGTTTGAGATTTTTGGGGGTCAAACTCGAAAAGGCCTAGAAGAGGGAATTGAAGACCTCAATACAAAAGGCTCTGCTCTAGAAGCCGAAGTGGCTTTGACAGATGAGATAAACAATGGAAATCCGGGGTTAATTGGCGCCACAATGTCTTGGCTTAATCCAACTGAGCGATCGTACACCATCAACGGCAAAACAATCGAAGCCAAAACAAGATCCGTTTTTGCCACAGGCAACGCAACGAGAGCTGAAATCTTAAATTCTTTCGAAGAACATCAAATGCAATCGGGACCGGCTGTACTTAGCCGCTTCTTTTTTCATAGCTTTGTTTACAACTGGGTGGATCTCGAAGAACAGGCGAGACTCGATGAGCGCTATGCACGGACGAATCAGCTTAAAATCCTACGAGAGGCTGGAGACCCCAATCTTAAGGCCCTCGCTGCGCGAGAACTCGAAAAATACACTCCAAGACCCATTGATTTTGATCTTATCTACAGTCTTGCTGGAACAGCATTCGAAGAGGACCCGCTGTTGACCGCCGCCCTTAGGCAAATGATCAACGATCTTCGCCAGCGCATGAACACCGAAGCGCGAAAGTCAGCAAAGGATATCGAAGGCAATAAAGATGGATTCAAATTTGAACCCAAGGCAGATTGGAACGAACGCATGCGTAGCTCGGCGATGAGAATTCTCAAGATTTCAGCCGCCATGGATTTATTGCGGCTGCCCAGCGACGTTCGTGAGAAGATGCTGCAAAAACCCATTCGGCTATCGCCTCTAAGTCTTTGGCGAATCGTCGAGTTGAGCATAACCAATTTTGTGGGCATCAAATTCTTCGACGTTCCCCAAGCCAGAATGCAATTTAATCTTATCGATAAAACCAAGCCCGGAAGCCGCGCCAAGCGTCTTAATCTCGAACGCCATGATTTGACAGCTCTGGCTCACGACAGCCGCACAGCCCTTGCCGCAGCCGAAGTCGAACACCTTCAAAAAGAGCAAGAAATCTTCAATGAGGTTTTGAATTCAAGCCTCGTTCGCCTTGCAAACGATCAAAAAGATATTGCGGCCCTAATGAACCCGTTAGACGAATTTGATTTTGATAAAGACTTTGATTTCGAAAACGCAGTTTTTAACTATTTATGGAGAGGCCATTCGGAAGCCTTGGCGAGAGCCGAAGGCAAAAAATCAACGACTCATCAAGGTGATTCACCCGCTGATCCACCCAAGTAGAAGTGATTTATTTCAATGGCACTTTGGCCAAGAGGCAAGAATTCGTGAAGTATTTAGGTCTTTTACTTTTTTTAACGTTGATCACACCTAGGTTCGTCTTTGCGACAGACAGGGACTGTGAGCGTGAGCTAATCACGTCCGGGGCGCAAGCTCCCCAGGACTTGGCAAGTCAGCTGCTTGCGCTTAGGTCAGGAATCGATCAGCGATTAGGCGTGGGCGATCCTTTTGTAGCCCAAGGCATCTATGATCCCCAGACCGCGTTTCGCCTGATGGACGCGCTATCGTATGAGATGGGGCCTAAGGGTAAAGAGCTGTCGGTCGTAGGCGAAGCGCGCAGCTTTCTATTTTACCAAAACGACACCAGTCCCAAACGAGAGCAGCAGATTCTCGACTTAGGTGAGCGAATCAAACGCTACTCCCAGGCCGCTTTGATCGATAGGGCTTCCCAAAAAGGTCAGTTGTTTAGAGCCTACGTGGCTATCGAGCTCTATCTTCCTCTTTACCTTGCTCAGCAGCCCAAGCCCGACGTCGATCGGGATGGTGAAAGCAACGAAGAGAACCAAAAAGATAACGATTCCGAATCACAAAATCAGGACGAAAAAGAAAAAGATCAATCCGAAAGTGAGAAGTCAGAAGACGAAGAGCCCCAGCTCATGGATTTTCCAGACGAATACGACCCTCACACCAAAGACACCGATAAGCCACAATCGGGGAACGATCAACCCAAGCCTTTCGCTCATGTTATCTTCCGGGGTGATACAGCCTACTTCGCTCAGCGGCGTTATGGAATAGTAAGGAGAAAAGGAGCCAATCGCATAAAGGCAGCTCCTATCCCCATGCTGAATTTGGCGCTTCCTGCTAGAAGCGGAACCGCCAAGGTAACTGTGAATGTACCTGAACAATCGTTAGGGCAGAAATTCAGACTATTTTTCCCCTCCGGGTTGATGCCAGTTCAATCCACGTCGAAATCTTACAAGGTCGAAATGAACGAAAGCGCAGAGTATTGGGTGACGGCGTTTGATAAGAGTTTTGAAATGGATTTGATGTCAGATTCATCGACATTAAATCCGCTACAAGAAGAATTTTTTCGTGCACCGGTAGGGATAGCTGAGTCTGAGTGGCCCGAACGAATGAAAAATGAACTCTTTCCTCTCTTAAATCGAAACGCGGGCAAAAGGTCTGCCGAATTGATCGAAGGGTTTATTCGTAACCGCTATCTTTATAGCGTGGGTGACCGACCAACGCTAGATCCGATAGACGCCCTGAACGAAGGGGCATTTCAGTGCGACTTGGCCGCAATGATTATGGTGGCTCTGCTGCGCGATCATTTAAAAATTCCA
>JBGSQJ010000026.1:0-2511 GCA_041738165.1 Bdellovibrionales bacterium | reverse complement strand
CCGAGGCCACCTGCGAGCCACATTCGGTCAATCCATACGTCGGCAGCAAGGGCCAACCCAACCCACGCGCTTTCAAATAGAGTTTCTCATCTAACTTACCGCCGCCGACAAAAACCGCGCGAATAGATTTTGGTGCGCGCAAACTTTGAGCGACCAGATCGAAAACTTGAGTCGGAACCAACGAAGACAATGTGATTTTCTGCTCTTGAACCAGATCTGCAAAGTGCTTCGCACTCCACGCCGCCTTCATCCGCACCACTTTGGATTTTGATAATTTGGCGCGAACTCCAATTGAATACCCCCCGATGTGATGCTCCGGAATGGCCACGAGCCACCGATCTGCCCGCCCAGCACCAATCCATTTGTTGACCGCGCGAGCCGACCCTTCAAGCGCCGACCTTTCTAAACCGATCCACTTGGCCACCTCACGCTGACTTGTGCCGGATGATTTGATCCACACCAAATCTCGACTCGTGGGCGCTTTGAATTTCACCGCCTCTAAAATTTTCAATTGAGCTGAGCTCATTTTTTCAGGAGTCAGCCACAGTCCACTCAAGGCCGAACCTCCCCCGTGGTTTCACAAGCAGCGTTCCCATTTATCTGAAAGCAAGAGCTCATCGAATCCAAAACCCAAACCCTCTTGAGGCTTGAGCCGAGGTGATCCCGAATCAAAACCGCACACCTCTGGTGAAATATGAAGTTCACGATAGAATTTCGCCGCCACCCAAAGCGCATAGCTTTGCCCAAACTCATGTTCAAAGGCGTGGGTAAATACCACGCGGCGATACTTCTTTGTATCGCCCAGCAAATCATGGCCGGGCTTAAATATTTTCACATTCGAGGTGGGCTGCTGGTACCAATCGTCGGCCCATTTGCCCACGCCCGCAGGCTCACCTCGCGTCGGATCTTCAACAAAATCTATTTTGCCTTTTGCTGCGTCACTCAAAGCGATCCACCATTTTTTGGCCTCACCAGCCGAAAGCGATCCACCAAAATCAAAGCGCCAAACAAAATCAGAACTGCAAATGAGCTTATCGAGTTCGCTGGCTTTTGCGGCATCCTCACGGACCAACTTGACCTTAAGAACCTTGAATCCCAAGTCTTTCCAGACATTCAAATTTCCCGGGCTGAGAGCGTTGCTCGACATCACCAACTTATGACTTCGCGGAAGGTCTAACCCCAAAAATGCATTTCGATTTGTCTCTCTTAAACGAGCGTCGAGGGCATTGGCCTCTAGCGCCAACTCGACGAGCGTATCAATTTTGCCGCTGGCCAAGTCGACAATAAGCTCTTCTAAATCTGGCTCGCCAAATTCTGGCCAAGGATGTAAATCGCTCAAGCCAAAAACTCCTGCTCGCCATTCACATTTGAGCAAAGCTCCTTGATGCCCTTTTGCCGAGTGATACCGCAGAGTCCATAGCTTCATAGGATCTGGCCTTGAAGCAAAAAGGCCGCACCTAACAAAACTCCCGTGCTCAAATGAATCTTGGCCGCATCAAGCAAATACAGGTTGTAATCCTTTGAAGGCGGAGTCCTCAGAACCCGAAGCGAAAGCCGAATGGCGAACGGCAAAAAAATCAACGGCATAAAGAAACTAAAATACCAACCCTTAAAAAACCAAAAAAGCCCAAGAAGATAAATACTCAAAAACAAAATGGGAATCTCCCAGCGCGCCCGAGAGTATCCAAGGCGCGCCGCCAAGGTGAACTTTTTCGCCTTGATATCACAGTCAATGTCTCGAATATTGTTTACAGCAATCAACACGGTCGATAGCAATCCCACCTGTAGTCCAGCCACGACCGCCGACCACAAAACTACTTTTGAATGCAAAAAATGAACTCCGCCAACCGCTATCACGCCAAAAAACAAAATCACAAACAAATCCCCGAGACCTAAATAAGCCAGTGGAAAAGGCCCCCCCGTATAGGAGTAAGCCAGAAAGAGTGAAATCAAACCGACGAGCAAAATGGGGGTTCCCCCTTCGAGCACCAAAGGATAACCAAAAACCACGGCGATCAATACACAAACCGCACCCGCAAACATCACCGCCCGGTGACTGAGCCAGCCACTTTGCGAACCTCGCGACTCGCCTAATCGCTCGGCAGTATCGGCGCCTTTTACAAAATCAATGGCGTCGTTAAAAAAATTAGTCGCGATCTGAATAAAGATAGCCGAAACAAGTGCATAGACAGAAATCCAGTAATTGTTGAGAAGCCCCTCTGAATGGGCCAGGCAAGACGCAACTAAAATGGGCACCACCGAGGCCGAAAGAGTTTTCGGCCGGGCCATAATAAAAAGGGATTTGAGCCACATATAGTTCAATTGCAATTACGGAAGTCTTGGAAACTTACCAAAATCTGGTGCGCGTTTTTCAATAAAGGCCTGCTGCCCCTCTTTGGCCTCTTCGCTCATATAGTACAGCAGAGTCGCATTGCCGGCCATATCCAACAGTCCCATTTGGCCATCGCAGTCGGCATTCAATGCCGACTTCAAACACCTCAAAGCCAACGG
>JBGSQJ010000007.1:0-2265 GCA_041738165.1 Bdellovibrionales bacterium | reverse complement strand
GCCAATTCCGAACGGAATTTCGAATAGAGTGCCTCTTCTAAACTCACATCACGAATAAAGAAAGCCCAGTGAGCCTCATCCACTGGCCGAATTGCCAGTTGCCCTTTTCCTAAGCGTGAGTCCTTTGCAATTGTAAATTCCGTTTCAATAAAAGGAGTTGGACTGGCGCGACCTTGGCTTTCGGCAGTGAACGGAAAAATTCCTGGCTCTTTAACTGAGATCAAATCTGAGAGAATGGCCTTACCCAAAATCCGGCGGGCTGATGTCGCGCAAAGTGTTGCGCCCACCTCATTGCAATACACGACCTTACCGTCAGCATCGACAATAAATGCGGCATCTAAAATGGAATCAAAGACTGAAAAATCAACCATTCTTTAAAAATTTAAAATATTTGGCCTCAATCACATCCATCTCCATCACCTCGCCAGAATCGTCCTTCACTTCTGCAGGAGCATTAACGTCGGGGCCTTTAAATTCTTTGCCGTTTTCAAATAACACCATTTTTTCCGATCCGCTGGAATCGGCGTAATAGGGAACGTAAAAGCTCTCGACTACAGTTCCCGCTGGCAAAAAGCCCGCCACCATATTGATCTGATCAACAATAATCTTCGGGCAGCGGCGCACGCTCAGTTTCTCGGAGGAGGGCATGGTTTTAATCCACTTGATCCACTCGCGAATTCCCACAGAATTGATTGCCGTTACACCGTCCAGATCCAACACCACGTCGGTGCTAGAGCCAAGATCAGGCGGTGTGAAATTGGAATCTTCATCCACATTTCCCTTCACCTCTAGGACAAGCTTTGCGCCCTCCGGCTTTGAAACCACTGAAAATGACATCTAGATCCTCCTCATAGCTGTATCAAATGTAAGTTCTTAGATATTTGCGATCGCTTGCGGTTGCTCATACCCAAAGGAAGTATGCAGCAAAGCAAGGTCGCGCTGCCAGGCATTACCCCAGCATACAGACTGCAACCCGTATTGAATATAATATAACTTCCTAGTCCCGCACCGCCCGGCCCGAAATTCATAGTGGCGGCCGCGCCGTGCTCATAAGTGGCCTTAATTTTAATTAAGTATTTGGGCAGGCTTAAACTACCAAAGGGATCCTGACACGCGACCATCAATCGTGTTTTATCAAAAGCCAGGATCAACCGCCCTTGTAGACCTGACCCCATGGAAACCTCAAAGTCATGGCGGCTCACACCAGGATTCTTGTGTGTCTTACCGTCGACAAAAGGCGCATTATAGACCGCGTTGGTGAACATTTCGTCTGCGACACTGCTAACATCCTCAATCAAAGTTCTAGAAAGACCCTTTGACTCCAAAGCCTGGACAGCCTGGTCGATCACATTTCGCTTCTGGCTTGAGTTATGAAACTTCACGTCCAATGCTTTGAACGAGGCTTCACTAGCTTCATTCACTGACGCAGGACTAAAAATCGAAGCGACAGGAAATTTGAAAAAAAAATCTGGAGAATTGATAAGAAGCTCAGAACTTTGCTTCTCTATATCAAATGAATGCCCATCTCTCTGGCAAACATGGGTCGACGCACCGTCAATAATAAGTTGCAGCACGTCGGCTGGCAGCAGACCTTCAGTGACGTGGACCTGATTTGTGTTTTTCAATGAAGGTGCAGCGCTCATGCAGCATCCTTCTTCTTATATTCGCACATAACCATAGTCACATCATCGATAAGACTTGAACCCGCACGAAAGTCATTCATTACGGTACGAAGCATGTCGACTTTCTTGTCCACATTCTCGCCGTTATTGGCACTATCGATCAAGGTCTTTAGAAAAATGCGCTCGCCCCATTTTTTGCCTTCTGGATTTTGCACATCCAATATTCCATCTGTATAGAAGAACACCATATCGCCGGGATTCAAAGGCACGGTGATATCCTCATATTGGTGATCTTTTTGATCACCCAAACGGGGACCATTGACATTATTGAGCGGTTCAAGATCTTTGCGTCCCAACTTAGCTCCCGATGCTCGCATCAGATAGGGAGGGTCGTGGCTGGCACTAGCATAGCAAAATTCATTTTTCTCTAGGTCAATACTGGCAACAAAAAAGGTCATCATAATCTGACCTTTTGAAGTCATATGGATGGCGCGATTCAAAATCGTTAAAGCCTTGGATGGAGTGATGTCCGGCATGGTTTCAATCACGGCTGCCGCGGAGCGAGCGGCACTGGTGATCAATGCGGCCGGGGCGCCGTGGCCCGTGGCATCGCCGATATAGATAAAGACCTTGCTGCCGATTT
>JBGSQJ010000416.1:0-4760 GCA_041738165.1 Bdellovibrionales bacterium | reverse complement strand
GTCGTGAGTTTGCGAAAACGGACCGCCGTCGCAAATCCAGGCTCTGACCTCTGAATCTTGATTTTGCCCCAGCCACTTGGCCGCGGCGAATGAAGGAAACGAAAACGAATAAATGAGTTTGGGGCCAGAGATTTTTTTGATTTCGTGGTCTATTTCACTGGCCCATGTGTCGATTAGGCCGTTACAGAATCCATGGGTGAGCAGGTTCAGCCATGCGAGGGAAAGACTTTTGGGAATGTCACTCGCATTCGCAAAGCTCAAATCGAAGGATTTGGTCTCAAAGCCCAGCTCATTAAAAAATTCTTTGTGTCTGTTGCTCGTATTCTTCGTGCCCCCGAAGTGGTGTACGAACAGAATCGTGCCCCGAGACCGCTTGGCCCTATCTGCGGTCATGAAATAATAAGATTCTCAAGTGCGGTTTCGTTCAAGGCCTGCTGGCAAGCTTGCTTGACTGAATCAGCGTCCAATCCGTGATAGCGATAAACATCGCTCGGCCGCCCACACTTGGAATGCTTGCGTACTCCTAAGGCTATTTGCCTGACGCCAATAAGTGAGCCGATATTGTCGAGCAGTCCAATTTCACCATCGTGAACGCTTACGATTGGAATTCTTCGCCCCGCCAAGGTGTTGAGCTCTCCGCTGTTCGCTGGATTGAAATCCTTGAGATACAGATTTGCATGAATGTTCAGGTCGCGCTTCAGGTGCGTGTAGCCATTTTTATGGGCGAGGTTTCCAAGCAAAAGATCGGTGTTGGTGACCACGATCACGTTGGCATAAATGCCGCTCTCTTTGAGTTTGTCTGAGGCGCTGAGTGCCTCTGTGGTCAATGCGCCCATCGCAAAAATATGAACCACATTGTCGCCAGGTGTGTAGTCGGGATAGCCCTCATAGTTAACCAAATAGTAACCGCCGGCGAGCACATCCTGTTTCAATTTCTCGAGGATATCGTTCTCACTCAAGCCTTCATTTGATTTTTGGGCTTTCAATCTCACCATGAGTTGCTTTTGGTCGGCTCCGCGGGTCACTCCGCGAATCACAACGCCTGATCTCTCCGTGTCATCTTCTAAAAGCAAACGCTTGATGGCATCGACAAATATCCAATCCAACTCTTGTACGAAGTAAGGCTCCCAAGTTATTTGGTTAGGAATTTGAAAATCCGATTTCCAGCCGTGTTGAGCTCCTTCTGGCGAGAGCGTCACTCCCGAAGGGGTTCCAACGAGTATAAAAGACGACTGCCAGTACAAATTATAAAACATCTGATCGAGAGCTCGTTTGATGAAAAAATCATAAACAGTCATCAAGGGCATAAGAGGGATTCCCAGCGTCGAGCGGATTTTGCCAAATGAACCCACACAAGACATGACGTTGGCTTCAGCAATATCAAAGCGTAGGTATCGATCGGCGATGTCTTCGCCCGGCACGAGGTCAGGCGTGGTTGAGTCTTTAACGCCCATCTCGGACTCAACATCCTCAACGTCATTGGCGCTGTAGATCTTGCCATCCATTGTCGGGTTTAAGTTGGTGCTGGTGCCCACATCCGGAGCCATAGACACCATCATCTCAGAGGCCACGCGAAAGGCCTTTTCACTTGCTGTGAGTGCTTTTTGTTTGGCCTGAAGCTGGCTTTCATCGAGCGGTGTATTGGCTATTCGAGTCAGCTTTGAAGTCAACTGGCCCAGCATCCACTGCGTGTGAGGGTAGTTGGCCATTTTGAAATTGATATCGAGCGAATCGGCCATCGCGCCATTGCTCTCAATCTGTTTTCGAATCTGAGCGCGATTTTTTTCTTTGAGTTTATTTTGCGCGACAATTTCAGAGTAAATCTGCTCACCGCGATTTTTTAGGTACTGCCCTTCTTTGGACTTATCATCAAAACGTGCAAAGTCGGTCGAGGCCGAGACACCACCGCGTTCAGCCAATACTTTAAGCTCTTCTTCGTCGGGAATGGCCGAGTGGTTTCCAGAATGGGCGGCCATCTTCAGCCCCCACCCCTTGATGGTGTGTGCGATGACCATCGTCGGGCGATTGGTCTCTTTTTGGCTGGCCTGAAACGACTCAATCAAAGTGGTAAAATCGTGGCCGCCAAAATCATGCACAGCCGCCATCAAGTCGTCGTCGTTCACCGTCTTGACAAACTTTTCAACCTTGGGCTGTTTTTCAATGATCAGCTCGCGCAGCTCTTTGCCGCTTGAAAGCAAGAGTAAGACTTGTAGTTCGTAGTCTGAAAGCGCGCCCTCAAAAATTTCACGAAACGCATCTGAGCCCGGTTTTTCAAATAGAGCTTTTCGTTTTCGGCCATGACGAGCGTGGACCACATGCCAACCGTTGGCCTCAAGCATGCGCTGAATGCGAAGGTCATCGGTTCCATCCATCACATTTTGATTGGTGATGCGGTGGCCATCTAAAGATTGCCGGTTGAAGTCGATGATCCAGGTTAAATTGCCGAGTTGGCGTTCTGCAAAATCGGGAATGGCTTCAGACAATGAGCCTTCACGAAATTCAGAGTCTCCCATAACGGCCCAAAAGTGCGCGGGGGGAACATCATAGCCATGTCGTTCGGCATAGCGATAGGCCAGTGCCAAATAGCCAGCGTTGACGGGAGGAATGCCGACAGTTCCCGACGGAAAAAAATTGTGATGATCGGGGTCATAAGCCGAGTGATAAGATTGAAAGACCCATTCTCCAGATTGAGAAAACGCGCGCAAACCATGCATGGCTTGGTTGGCTTCATCGAGGCTGAGTTTAGAGAGATCCTTATTCAAAAAAAGATCGAGCAAGTAGTTGTAGGCATGATCGGCAGGAGCGGCGTGCGGTTTGTTGGCGATCCAGTCGTAGCCGGATTTCATCACCAAGTGCAAGGCGCCCAAAATATGAAGCGCGCTCGAGCTAGCCGAAGAGTGCCCGCCAATTTTGGGGTCACCCTTTTCGACGTTGCCGCGGGAGTTGGCCAAGTAGATCATTTTATTTGCGAGGTAATGGGCTCGCCTTGCGATTCGGTCAAGCGTGTCGTAATCGAGGCTCTTTGCCTTAACGGGTTTCATGGATGCTCCCCTAGCAGAAATATCTAATCTCATAAGACTATGAATTTAAGGTGCGGCCCGTACATCTGCAAGGGTTGAGTCTAAAGTGCAGGGGACTTGAAGGTACTTGAGCCTCGAGTCGGTAAGACCCTGCGAGTCTTTAATGCTGCGTATAGTGCGAATGCCTCGCCGAGTAATGATCAAAGGAAACCCGCCCCTAAATGGCGCACCAAGGCGATCGGTGAGCTGTAAGATTTCGTAAGGAGTTGCGAATCCTTCGGTTTGCCAAGCGTGCATGAGCAGGCCAAGGACTTCTGAGGTTGGTGGGGCAAACTCCACCGGGACAACGGCGCAGCCTTCGTCTTCGAGGGTGGCGAGACCACCTTTGGTGTTGGTCCAAAGGTTTGCCGGCTCATTCGTGTCCAGCACCAACTCGGCGGCGGCCAATCGTCTCGACAGTCTTAGTAATTCATCGGCGTTCTGATTGGCCAAAACGCAGATAGGGATGTGACCCAAGTTTTGAATGTTTTCGATATGCGCGTCGAGTGCATCGGCGGTCGCCTTCAAATCATGAGTAAAGTCTCGGTATCCGCAAAGCACAGCAACTTTCATGGCGCTTAAGCCTCCAAAACGAAGTCCCAACGGATCTTGATCGTGCCATCTTGCTCGACCATTCCCTTGGGCGGGTTTGGAAACGGCGCTGCCGCTTGAAAAGCTTCAACCGCCGCAGCATCGAGCGCGGTCACTCCACTCTGGGTGAGCACTTCCACTCGAATGAGATCCCCTTTTGAGTTCAAGGTGACCATCACTTGAGTGACTCGGTCTCTGGCCGAGGCGATGCTTCGTCCCTGACGATAAATGATTTTGACCTTTTCGCGAACTGTAGGCTCCCAATGTTGCCTCAGTGCGTCCTTAATCCGTGAGTAGTACGCGTAGTAGACAAACTCTCTGGTGCTCAGAAGCGTTTGCAAACCCGATTTTACATCGTTGACGTAGTCATCAGACTCAGAGGGATTGCCATTTTTATCTTTAGACGCCGCTTTAGGCCCGGGAGTGAGTGAAAACTTGGGAGTAAGATCTTTTAGGTCAGGAAGCTCGCCGTCTTTGCGATTTTTCTTAGTCGGTTTGTCGTCGGTGTTCTCGGCTTGCTTGTCGCCGTCTTTTTTGCCTTCATCAGGTTGGCCGCCTTCGGCGGTGTTGACGAAAGCTCCAGAGCGCTCGGCAATCGTTTGTTTAATCACTTTTTGGTTGAACGCGCTTAAAAAGCGGGTGTTCACATCAACCTCTTCGTTGATTTGGTCTTTCTGTTCAACAATCTGGTCGCGTTGCTCAGTTTTCTCGCGCTTAACTTTTTGATCGTCGTCTGGTTCGAGTTCGTCGGCCGAGATGTAATCGATTTCAAGAGGCGCTTCAGGGGGAGGGGGGCGCAGTCGCGATCCAAGCCACATAGAAAGCACAATGCAAATGTGTAATGCCAGCGAGAGCCAGACAAAGCCCATCGTGGACCGGCGACTTGGTTTAATCATCCTTAAAAGTGTCCTCACTTAAAAAACCTATCGGCGAAATCGGGAAGCGGCTTGAGAGACCTTTCACTCGACAGCAGCCTCTTTTGCGTGCCAAAGTTAAGAAATGAAATTCGAGGTGTGGGCCCAGACCGACGTAGGTTTAAAGCGTGAGATCAATCAAGACGCGATATTGGTCGATCATGATTTGAATCTTTTTATTGTGGCAGATGGAATG
>JBGSQJ010000444.1:0-10851 GCA_041738165.1 Bdellovibrionales bacterium | reverse complement strand
ACACCGTGATTTATTTTATTTAAGAAAATTCATGATTTAACTAACCGCAAACAACGTCACCCATCATTACTGCATAAAAATCAAACAAAAATAACCTATCCATTTGATTTTACTCATTTCCACTAAATTTCATAAAGAATCTCGGTTTTGACAAGTTTGAGCCGCACGAGCAACTCAAGTGACAAAAACTGGCACTTACCCATTCGTCAAATGCAATTGGGAGCCTAATGAATTGATTTCTCATTGGTCAGGACTTTGCACATATGGAGAACGACCAAGAGTGGGAGGTTGGCATGATGTCACGAACTTGGATTACGGTCACACTGGCAATGGGTATTGCCCTTGTGGGATGTCAAAAAGCGAAAATGAAGAGTGTGCAGCCCGAGGCTACACCGACAGCGTCAGCTGCGCCCACGAACTATGGACCGCCCCCAGGCCCCAATCAACCTATTTACGTTCCGCCGCAGTCGCAAAATGACCAGCAGCCCGTCATCGTTCACCACGATCAGCCTCCGCAAAACGAGCAACCTGTATATCAGCCGACAGTTGTTGACAACACGGTGACGGTCAATTTGCCAAACAACGATCAAGGAATTGTTAGAGAATGGTACGAAGTTCGTCCACCTGTTCGCGGCGAACTCGTGTTGCCCGTACAAGAAGAGCAGCCCCCCCTACGCGTGGTCGAAGTTCCCGCGCCCATACAACAAGAAGACTGCCGTGAAAATATGAAGTGCGCCCCACCAGAGCCAGAACCAGGACAGTGTTTGGGCGTCGAACTCAACGCCGAAAAAGAAATGACCAAGCTCGACATCCTCTTTGTCGTTGATACCTCAGCCTCCTTAAATGGTGGAACCTACAAAGGCAATGGCGGAGAGCTCGCACAGTTGGCTAGAGACGTCGACAATTTTGTACAAAGACTTAATCCCGAAACCGACTATCAAATTGCAGTGCTGCTTGGCCACGGTTCTTACTCGCCCTATCACGCCAAGCTCTATTCAGCGGGTAAAGGTGACCCGGTCGTCATCAAGTTCCAAGAGATTTATAGAGCCGAAGCTCGCGCTGGCGGAAACAAAGAAGCTATTCGCAAACGCACATCTTTAAGAATCGCGCAGATGCTCGAAGCCAAAATGTTGAACCTGCCAAGTGAAACTGACAAACTCGTCGGCGGCAAACCTTCAGCGCAAGGTGAAGCGCTACTCTTAAGCATGTACAATTCACTCACTCAAGCCGACAAATTTGTGCCGATGCAAAACCAAGGCTTCTTTAGACAAGATGCCGGTTTGGCCGTGATCTCAATAACAGATGAGCAAGACGTTTGCTTTAACTACGAAGGCTCGGGTTTTTCTCCCCGTCTCAAACAAAAGAAAACTAAAGCTGGCATTGTCGAAGTTGAAGACGCCCATGAAGTTCGCTTCTTTAACGAGGTTTGTAAAACCGCGGTCAATGGCCAAATGCTCACACCAGCTCACGTTTATGACGCTCTTGAAAAATTAAAGGGTGAAAAGCTGGTCGTAACTGGAGTTGTCTATCTGAACAATGACATCCCCCCTCAAGTGGAAGACGAAAATGAAATGGCCCATGGAATTTTGGAGCTTATTTCGCTTGCCCACAGCAAGCCCGCCGACTTGGCGATGGTTGATCGCACTTCAGATAAAATTTCTTTCGCCGACCAACTTCAGCTCCTCGGTGACTACACGCACTTTAAATTGCGCTACAACAATACGTTTGCTTGTAAATCGAACACGCATGCTCTTGCGGTGAATCCAACATCCATCGAACTTACAATTGTCGACAAAAAGACCGGCCAGCCCGTGGCCACGTTCAGTGGTCGCTGCGAGCAGGGTTCATGTGATTCAGCAACAGGCCCAGTGATCCCAGAAATTCGCCAAGTGGGCGGAAGGCACGGAAAACCGTACCTACAAGTTAGCGTGCCTTTTGAAGCTATGAATTCGGCCCTTACAAATGCCAAATTCGAAGAGGGCGTTGTGCACATCAAATTTATGACCAAGTCCGACGTAGACCCTAGAACAGGAAGGTCTCGGTAACCCGAGGCCGACCTTACCTCTCGATACGAAATTCCACTCGTCGATTCATCGCGCGGCCCTGATAGTTGCCGTTGTCAGCAATCGGGAGCGCTTCACCGTAGCCCTTGGCTTTGACCTTTTTGGCTTCAATTCCCATCTCGATGAGAGCTCTGCGAACCGAGTTTGAACGCCGTTGACTCAAGTCTAAGTTATACGCTTTCGACCCGACCGAATCGGTATGACCTTCAATCGTCAATTCGACAAACGTGCCGCGTCCCAAGTAGTCCACTAATTTCTGCAAGGTCTTTTTCGCGCTCGGATGCAGGCGATCACTGTTGAACTCAAACAAAATATCCCTAGCCACATATTTTTCTTGGTTTTTTGCAGGACCCACAAACGGATCACCAGAGTCAAGCGCTTCAAGAGCCTGAACAATTTCGTCTTCATACCGCACGATCGGCTCTTGAGGCTTTGAGTAAAGTGGCCCGATCACCCAGTTGAGGCCCGTATAAACGCGCCAATCCGGTGACGAGGTTCCGTGAATGATCTCGGTTCCGCCACCCACGTGTAAAGCCAAGCTCTGACTCACATCATGCTTCAATCCCGTTAAAAATTCAGCCGACGAATCTTCGCGGTCTGATACAAACTGACCATGATCACTCGGAACGCTTCCAAAAATTTCTGCAATCCACTTAGTGTCCCAATCCTCAATCAAGTAGCTCACGGCGCTCGAGGCTATCCATTGATTGCCGAGTGGTTCAATGGGCACGTTGGCAAGCTGTTTGCCCGGATTTCGCCAGCGATACCCTCCATTCAAGCCCACAGCGAATTTGCCGAAGCTTCGGTCTCCGACCAACTCGAAGTTAAAGGTTGGCCCGGCATCCGTCCCTAAAAATGGATTGTCTTCGATTTGATTCATATTGATCGAAGCCACAGCTCCCATACCGTGATCGGCGGCTCCAAAGAATCGAACTTTGGTCATCATGCGAAACTCGGTAACACCTGTGTTGGCAAACTCCCCTCGAAACGTGCTCACATCACTATCGACATTTTGATAGAGCAATGCTGGAGTGCTCAAACCGACTTCCCAGCCCCGCTGAATTCCGAGTGCAAAGTTAAGGTCCATCGAAAGCAAACTGTCGCTAAAATTAGTACGCGATTGCGTGCTCGTGTTTTCATAATTAGGGAGCGAATTGACCGCGTAGTTTAAGAAAAAACCCATGTTCAGCAAACCGGGCTCGAGCGTTTCTGACGAGTGAACAGTCACAAAATCCAACCCATCGTTTGTCGGATTGAAGTTCTGGGTGTCGGCGCCGACAACGTTGGCATTTGCGTTTTGAATAGATGCCGTCAACGCGACGATGCAAAAAAAGAGCGCGACCAAAGTATGGACTGTGAAAAGAGGCCGCGCGAATTTACTTTTTCTTAAACAACGCTTCTGCGGCCGCCATAAGGTCGGCTTTTGGGGCCCCTCCGCCGCCAACGCCTTTGCCGCCAACAAAATACTCGCAATGATTGGATCTTTCTTTGTCACGAACCACCTCGGCTTGGTTTTCATGACACTCATTGTATACTTTTGAATCGTAAAAGCCACAGTTCTTGCAGACATGCACATCATTGTGGCACTTCGGGCATTCTTCGCGAAGACCAATGCGCTCTTGAAACTTCAAACTTTCGCCGCAATGAAAGCAGCGAACTTCGATCACAGCGAGGCCTTGATGTTGAAGTTGTGTTCGGCCTCCACTCGGCGAACCGTGCCTGTTGCAGACCTCATCACGATCGAGTGAGTGTTTGCACGGTTACCTGGTAGCGTGCGAATTCCCTTGAGCAGTGGACCGTCCGTGATGCCCGTCGCACAAAAGAGAACGGAGCCCTGTGCAAGTTCGTCGAGTTTAAAAATCTGATCCGGATTTTTGAGGCCCATTTTGACCGCCCGATCGCGCTCACCATCATTGCGAAATTTTAGTCTTCCTTGAAAATCTCCACCCAAACATTTTATCGCCGCCGCAGCAATCACACCCTCTGGCGCACCGCCGGTGCCGAGCAAAAGATCTATTCCTGTATCATCCCAACAGGGGGCAATCCCTGCCGAAACATCACCGTCACCAATTAAGCGAATGCGCGCACCCGTCTTGCGAACTTCTGCAATTAAGCCCTCGTGACGTGGTCTTTCTAAAATCACCACGGTCACATCCTCAATTCGCTTGCACAAAACATCCGCAACAATCGCAATGTTTTCGGTCGGAGTTTTATCGAGACTGACTTTGCCCTTGGCCCTTGGTCCACAGGCGATTTTCTCCATGTAGGTGTCGGGCGCGTGCAAGAATTTTCCCCGCTCAGCGGCTGCAATCACCGAAATCGACCCGACCCCGCCCGTTGCACAAATTGTCGTTCCCTCAAGAGGATCTAGAGCAATATCAATAGGCGGTGAATCTTGACCCGCGCGCCCTACCTTTTCACCAATGTAAAGCATCGGGGCTTCGTCTCTTTCCCCCTCACCGATGACCACAACTCCATCAATATTGACCGAATCAAATGCCTTGCGCATAGCATCGACTGCGGCTTGATCCGCCGCTTTTTCATCTCCACGACCCATAAAACGCGCACTTGCCAGCGCCGCTGCTTCGGTGATTCTTACGAATTCAAGAGCCAGGTTTCGGTCCATTTTTCACTCTCCAGAGTTTTTAAAAGTGCGGGGTGCGGGCGAGTGGGTTTAAGCGTTACATCCACAGGGATATGCAAAGTCTCCGCTTCTGCCACTCTCTCTTGGACATTGTAAATGGCATATTGAAATTGAATTTTCAACCGCAGTCTGCGCACTTGCACGCGAATCTTCAAAACATCCTCGAAGGTCGACGGCTTTAGGTGCCACATTCGATAGCTCAAAACCGCCAGAACATCCCCAGATTGAGGAAAGTGCGTATGAGTTAAGCCTCTTTCGCGCATCCACGCCACGCGAGCCTCTTCGCAAAATATCAAATAACTCGCATGGTGTGTCACACGCATGGCATCGGTGTCGCTAAATCCGACCCGGCGCTCGAAGACAAACGATTCCACCTAAGACTCCATTTTTAGAGTTGCCAAAAATTCAGCCACAGGAAGCTGACCCGAACTTAGCTCTGAGAGCAAGAGTATCTCGGCCCGAACCCCAGGTTGATTTGGGTCCAACGTGGAACCGCGCTCAAAACTCGTTGTCCGATCGTCTCTCTCGATTCGAATCGTTTGAATATTGCCACCAGAATCCATCCAAACAAAAACGTGAATCCCATCGCCTTGATACCAGTAGCGAAAGGTTTGTTTTGAATCAAAATGAAAGCGTTCAACGGGTTTAAGTTGGCGACCTTTGAGCTTTTGCTCCAAAAACAACCCCATGGCTTGATGTCCCTCTGGCGGAAGCTCGAGCACCTCAAGACCAATCGCCTCGAAATTCGTCCACACAACCCGCACTTGCGCACGAAATGAAACCACCAATCCCAAATTGATGGCGAGTTCTAAAACCTCATTCTCGCGCGGCTGAAAAAGTCCCGGGCGAGTCACGGCGAACCCCTTGTAACTCAAATCTCGAATGGGGGATTCTTCAAGGTTTGGCCATGTGACGCTGGCCCCAAATTCTTGTGACAGCTCAGCCAGTTTCTTGTGAATGGGCACTCTGGCATAACGACGCTGATCAATTGACGACGGCACTTGATGACTCCTCAACAAATTGACGAAGGCTTCCCGCCATTTTTTGAAACATCACTTCCAGCGCAAACTCCAAAAAAAAACGCGGCAGCGGAAACTCAGAATAAGAGTAATTGGCGTCTATCCCCACGTCACATTTTTTTGTCTTGGCGATAAAAAAATCATATCGACCGCTTAGGCCTGTCATAGGGCCATCCACCACCTTGAAATCGATGCGCCGCTCAGTCGGATGGGCCTTTAACTGCATACGAATATTTGCGCTGCGTCCGAACGCCTCAATCTTTACGGCCAGAATATCTGACGCCGAATCAAATTGCGCAGAACTCACAAAGGCACTTGCTTTTGCCGCTTTTTCGTATTGCTGGGCTCGCGCAAAAACCTCATCACAGGGCCTTGGCACCTGGCCCCCTCCCCGAATGGTCATGGTCGATTGGCCCCTTGGGTCCTCTTTGCTCAAGACACTGACCAAAATTTCGCGGTTTTCAATACGCTTGTAGACTTTCTCCTTGCGCTTCCAATAGGGCTCGTCAGCTCCGGCTGAAGTCAAAAGAGCAACCGCCAAAAGGGCCATCGCCCCAATTCGCAGGTTTAGAAATTTCACAAGTGATCCCTCGACTATGTCACGTGTTGTGCGATATAGAGTTTAGATGACTAAGACCTGGAAACACAACCTCCCAATGGCCCTCACCTACTCTCGAATCCTGGCCGCACCGGTTATCTTGGGTATTTTGATGTCGGGCTGGGTTTGGTCAGGCTGGGCTTCTGCGGTCGTCTTTATTTTGGCGTCACTGACAGATTGGCTCGATGGCTATTTTGCTCGGCGTTTTCAATCGATCTCTAAGATGGGTAGCCTTATGGACCCCATCGCAGATAAGATTTTAGTTCTTGGGGCGATTGTCATGTTGCTCGCAATGGCCCGCGTCGACCCTATTATGGTTTTTTTATTTGTGGCCCGCGATGTTTTTATTGGTGGAATTCGCTCAGTCGCAGCAGCTGATCAAGTCATCATCGCGGCCAAACCATTTGGCAAATGGAAGACGGCGTTTCAAATGGTCGCGATTCCCTGCCTGCTCGTCTATGAACCCTTGCTCGGCTTACCGATTGCCAATATTGGCTATTGGGCCCTTTGGATCGGGGTAGGTCTCAGTTTGATCTCTGGAGCCGAATACACCATGGGATATTACCGCTCGCGAAGTTAAGATTTGCAGCCTTGCGTTCCACCGCGGCTTCACCTAGACTGACCCAACATCAATCACCATCAGAGAGTTCAGAGTCGTGGATTTTTTTAAAGCAAATCTTTGGGAAATTAAGAAGTCAGGCTCGCTTCGTATCCTAGGTGCTCTCTTGGCTCTTTTTCATGTCACCCAATTTTATCTTTGGTGGGATCAAGGGCACTTGCCGCTGACTTTTGCACAAGAAGACATTCCAATTTGCTGGTCAATGTTCGAAAGTTGCGAGTGGCTGCGCGCCATACCCATCGGAGCCCTCACGTCCGTTTACTATACCTACGGTAGCTTTATGGCTCTTGCCGCCCTGGTCTTTTTGCTGACTGAGTTTGCCGGCATTGGTTACTTTTTTCTTTGCTTTGGAACCATCGCTGGGTTGGTCGTTTACTTTCAAGATTTTCGATTGAGCTCCAATGAAGGTTTTTTTGCATTTTTCGCAACCGTGGCCTTCTTGCTAGTTCCGGCCAAGCACCGCCTCATGCGCTGGCTACTGGCGTCGCTTTTTGTGGCTTCAGGCCTCTCGCTGCTTTCACCGGCCTGGCTTTCTGGAATCTGGTTTGTCACTCATATGGCTGTCCCGATTAAACTTGGCGAATGGCTCGCGGCCGTCACAGTTCTTGTGCAGATGATTGGCGGAGTGTGTTTGATCTTTCGAGATGGGCGCTACTTTTGGGCGGGCTGGTTGAGCCTTTTTCTTCTCTGCATTTCACAGCTCTATACAGGAGAGTTGTTTTTGGCCTCGATGGGTGTGGGCTGGCTCTTGTACATTGGCTTTGACGAATTTGAACTTCGCAAAGCTGAGCGTGAATACCTCTACCAATCCTTTATTCGCCCAGAACCGTCTTTTTTATGGGGCGGAATTTTACTCTCGAGTTTTTGGCTCGCGCAAGTTTTGATGTTCTTGCCCTACTCACCACAAAGCCACCTTCGCTCATTTCTTGAAACGTGGACAGTGACTCCCAAGGTGAATCACCAAGAGTGCGATCAAAGAACCTTTGCTAGATTCAAAGAACACACTGAAGAGATTGACGTAAAACCCCAGCTTGCATCCTCGCCGCAGCTCAGCTGCAACCCTTACATTTTTTATCTCGATTTGCGCGGCCTATGTCGAAAAATGAAGGCCCGCGATCCAAATTTCGCGACGCTCATGAGCTCACTCCTGATTCGGGACATCCATACCGGCAAGTCCTACTTGGCATTTGAATCGAAAGACGTTTGTGCGCCCAATTTAAGTTTTTCAGATATAACTGAGGCTAGATGGACTACGAATCTCGACATGTAAAATGGTATTGGCTCATTCTCTTTTTGGCGTACTGCACTCTCACTGGGTATCTGCTATTTAAGAATAACCCTCTGCTTTACTCAAATTCGGAACTTCGCGCCCAGATTATTGGCAAAGACCTAGGCTCACTCAAGATCTTGCCCGAAAACAGACCCAGCACTGCAGATTTAGGGCCTGAAGTATTTCCGGCTCGCCATGATTTACAAAGATCTGGACAAATTCAACCGGGGCGTAGTTTCACTTGGGAACTCAAAGAGGTACAAAACTTCCCAATTCCCGCTGAAGACAAATTGCAAATTGAGGGCGTGGCGGCCGACACTCATGGCTTTGTGCTGACTGGAAAGTCTCCCTGGGTCACCAGCGTAACTTTTGAGGGGCACATCAAATGGCGCTACAAGTTTAAAACCTTAGCTGACGACCAATCTCTATTTGCTCCGTTAGTAGATAAGAAGCTCACTTATGTTTTTCATCCATCAGGCGAAGCGATTGCCCTAAGCAGCGCTACCGGCGATATTGTCTGGGCGCTAACCTTGACCGACGCGATTGTAGCACAACCATTTTTGTGGCAAGAACAACTGATCGTTCCTGTGCGCGAAGGCACATCCACCAAACTCATCACTCTCAAGCGTTTCAATGGCGACGAAGTTGCACGAACAAAAGCTATTGACCTGAAGCCTGGATTTTTAAGCTCCTACAATTCAGCATTGAAACTTTGGATTTTCACTTCTGACAATAAAGTGGTTGCACTCCTGCCGGGTGATTGGAAACCCGCTTGGGCTCAAACTTTGACAGATCCCATTCGAGGCTTTGCCATAAACAACGAGACTTCAGTTTTTGTGACGACTTTGGGAGCTAAAGCCTACAAGCTCGATGCAAAAAATCGGGGGCGCGTCGAGTGGGAAATGGATCTGTCAAAATCGGCGGGCGGCTCGATCACCTATCTCCCGTACACGAATCGCCTGAATTTTCTCTTAACAAATGGCGTGATGTCGACGATTGATGCGAAGGCCGGCAAGCTTTTGTGGTCTTACAACATCGAAAATCGAAACACCATGGTCGAAACTTGGGCGCAAAGACTCAAAGGGGCCGCGATCGAAAAGTACAAAATGGAGTGGCTCCATAAGGGATGGACCATTTGGAGTCCCTGCGCTTCGAAGCGCGTTTGCATCTATGCTCCCAATAAGGGAGCGCTCATACGTAGAATTCCGCTTATTGGCGACCCCGTGGCGGGGCCCGTGCAAATCGAAGACACCTGGTATTTTTTAGTCAAAAAAACCGACGGCGAGCTGTTTATCTCGCACGTGGCCCACGAGGACACCAAGTCCCCAGTTGACTCTACGGAACAGAATCGCTAAAAATCAGAGTTCGTTTCAGCGACCGATGCGGGAGTAGCTCAGTTGATAGAGCGTCGCCTTGCCAAGGCGAAGGTCGCGGGTTTGAATCCCGTCTCCCGCTCCAAAATACCCAACCATTATTTTGGACTTTCAATAAGTGCTTAAGGTGTCAGATCAATTTTAATTTGGCTCTGTCGCCATTCACTCCCACAAAATCAACCCTACATAACACCAAATAACGTCAGTTGGCTTCGCGAAGCCAAGATTTTGGCTTCGCCAGTTTTCTGATTTTCGAGAGTAGCCCGTTTTTTGAGCAAAACATGCGATTTACTCAGTTGGTTGAGCGAACCCTCGCTCCGCTTACTGAATGTCGCCAATGCACAGAAAGGCTACGTCACATGCTTAAGGAATCAAAATTTCCCGTTTCCGATGAGGTACGGGTGCTCAAGTATATGCGGCTTGAAAAAGGGCTTTCGCTAAGGACAGCAGGTCGCCTCCTCAATATTACGGATGGAGCCATCAGCCACATCGAAAACGGCAAAATGCGCCTTCCAGCGGTCCGAATTGAACAGATGGTGGAAGTCTATGGCTTCACTATGAGCGAGTTCCTAATCCTGTCGAGAACGAAAAAGGTCCCAAACAATCGACTTGAGGAATGCCAGCGCATTCTAACGACCATTCCTAAATCAAGGCTTACGGAAGTCTATGAGTTTTTGAAATCAATCAAGTGCGGAGGTCAATAATGACGGGTCCATTTAGGTTTGTGTTTACGATTATCTGGTTCGCCATTGGGCTTGCGATGGTTGGTACTTTGAAAGACTGCACTGCCACTATGGCAGGCGAAGCTGTCAAAGCGCAGGGGCAGGCCATTTCTCATGGATGGTGGAATCGACAGTTGATAGGCAAACGACGATAAATAGAAATGGTCCAATCTGAAAAAAAGCAGAGGGACTTGCCCTCTGCGATAAAACTCAGTTCAAAGCGGAGGTTACCGCTTTGAACTTACCTTTTTATTTGCTGCTTGAGTCAGAGCAGATGCTGCAACGGACTTTTCAGCCTTAGTAGAATTCGGATCTCTCAAAATTTTGGACGCTTTTGAAGCTACCTTCGCAGACGTTTTTTCATTATTTTTTCCCATTTCCCCTCCTTTCAGTCCTCAAATGGCCACTTTACGTTTTTGCGTTGGTGGGCTTCAGACTGAATCATTATAGAGCAAAATCTCATAAATACGCATTCAAAGTTGATTTAATTGGTCTAAAAATTACCTATAGTAATACTTAATGCAACATGTAAAGATAGTGTCA
>JBGSQJ010000435.1:0-6385 GCA_041738165.1 Bdellovibrionales bacterium | reverse complement strand
CCACCAACGTGTAAAGCTCCTGATCTCGGCCTTGATAGCCTGGGATTGTGGGTACACCGGCTTTTTGAGCGATGAGTTTGGCGGCCACCTTGTCGCCAAACTGGCGAATCGAATCTGCAGATGGGCCAACAAAGGTGATGCCATTGGCTTCGGTGGCTTCTGCGAACAATGGGTTTTCAGATAAAAACCCAAATCCCGGGTGAATGGCGTCGACCCCAGCACTCAAGGCCCCCGCAATATTGGCTTCAATATTCAAATAACTTTCTTGGGCGCTAGCGCCGCCAATACAAACGGTTTCGTCGCATTGGCGATAGGCCATAGTTCCCGTATCGACCGATGAATGCAGCAGTACAGACTGAATGCCCAATTCAGAGCAGGCGCGATGGATTCGCATGGCCACCTCGCCCCGATTGGCGATAGCAAGTTTACGAATTCTTTGCGGGCGCTGCATATTTGATCTGGCTCCAAGCCGGTTTTCGTTTTTCTAAAAATGAACTCAAACCCTCTTGACCCTCTTGGCTCACTCTTCTTTCTGCAATTAGGCTCGTGACTCGGGCTCTATCGGCATCCCAATCAATTAAAGAAAAACTCTGATGTAGCGCCTTGGTGGCGCGCACGGCTTCTGGCCCCGCCTGCATGATATGGTTCAATGTGGTTTCAATGTAACTATCAACTTCAGCTATGCTGCCGTGAAAGTGAATGAGGCCGCCGCTCAAAGCTTCGGACGCTTTGAAGGCTGCTCCTGTTAAAAACCATTCTCTGATCTTATGAGCACGAGCTTTCTCGCAAACAAACGGACTTATAACAGCAGGAGCAAGACCAATTTTCACTTCTGAAAATGAAAACAGCGTTTCAGACTCAGCCGCCACGATATCACAGACGGCAACGAGGCCGACTCCGCCGCCAAAAGCATGGCCAAACACTCGGCCTACTAGAGGCACTGGGCACTTTCGAATCGACCAGTACATCGCAAAGAGCTCATTGGCATCGGCCAGGTTTTGCGCACTTGTGGCGTCGACCATCGACTTCATCCAATCCAAGTCACCGCCGGCACAAAAACTTTGGCCTTCACCGCTAAGCAAGATGGCTCTCAAGTTTTTTTCATCTGGAATTTTCGAAAAAACATCGCGAAACTCAGCAATCATTTCGGGATTAAAGGCGTTTCTCTTATCTGGTCGATTCAGAGTAATGTGTAAAACGCCTTGATTTTGGGTCAGCTTCAAAAATTTTGCCATTTTACATCCTCATGACGCCCTGAACTTTTCGCCCCCAATGTCGATTCATTGAAGCAAAAAGCGCGAGGCTTAAAACCCTTCGAGTGTCGGCCGGATCAATCACACCATCATCCCAAAGCCGTGCCGTCGAATAGTAGGCGCTGCTCTCTAGATCATACTTTTCTAAAATCGGCTTTTGAAATGCCTGCGCTTCTTGCTCAGTCATTTTCTGACCGGCCGCCGCCATTTGCTCGCGCTTCACCGTGAGCAAAACATTTGCAGCCTGAACGCCGCCCATAACTGAAATTCGAGCGTTGGGCCACATCCATAAAAATCGAGGCTGGTAAGCGCGCCCACACATTCCATAGTTGCCAGCTCCGTAAGAGCCACCAATCACCACGGTGAACTTCGGCACACGCGCATTGCTGACGGCCATCACCATCTTGGCGCCATGCTTGGCGATGCCCTCGTTTTCATATTTCTGGCCCACCATGAAGCCTGTAATATTTTGCAAGAACACGAGGGGTACACCGCGCTGGTCGCAAAGCTCTATAAAATGGGTCGCCTTCAAAGCGCTTTCAGAAAACAGCACTCCGTTGTTGGCGATAATTCCAACGGGCACGCCAAAAATCTTGGCGAAGCCAGTTACGATCGACGGCGCATAGCTGCCCTTAAACTCGTGAAACTGACTGGCATCGACAAGTCTCGCGATCACCTCTCTCACGTCAAAAGGAATCTTTGAGTCTTTTGGAATCACTCCATAAATTTCTTGAGGCGAATAAAGCGGCTCTTCGGGTTCAGAGATTTCAAATGGAAGAGAGCGCCGCCTAGGCACTTGCGCCAGAATGTCTCGTCCAATGAGCAAAGCCTCTTCGTCGTCTGCGGCAAAATGATCGGTCACACCGCTCACTTCACAGTGCACCTTGGCGCCGCCAAGATCTTGCGCACTCACTTCTTCACCAGTTGCCGCTTTCACAAGCGGCGGGCCGCCTAAAAAGATCGTTCCGCTTTGATCGACGATGACGTTCTCGTCACTCATCGCTGGCACATAGGCTCCGCCCGCCGTGCACGATCCCATCACAATTGAAATTTGAGCTATTCCTTCGGCCGACATCCGGGCCTGATTATAGAAAATGCGGCCAAAGTGCTCTCGATCAGGAAACACTTCAGACTGAAGCGGCAAAAAAGCGCCGCCGCTGTCGACAAGGTAAATGCAATGCAAACCATTTTCTGCGGCAATCTCTTGGGCGCGAAGGTGTTTTTTTACCGTCATCGGGTAATAGGTGCCGCCCTTAACCGTTGCGTCGTTGGCAACAATCACACACTCGTGCCCCGAGACGACGCCAAGTCCCGTCACGATTCCGGCTCCAGGCGCGTCATCGTCGTACATTTGGTTCGCCGCAAGCGCTGAAAACTCAAGAAACTCGGTGCCCGGGTCGACGAGCTTTTGAATACGTTCGCGAGCTAGCAATTTGCCGCGCGACTTATGGCGTTCAATCGATTTCGCTCCGCCGCCTAATTTTACAGCATCAAGGCGAGATTGTAGGTCTGCAACCAGGCCACGCATAACCGATTCATTTTCACGAAAAACGGCAGAGCCAGTTGAAATTTTGGATTCAAGAAGTGCCACCCACTAGATGTATTATGCAGGCAGAAATTTCTCAAGCTCAAAGGCCACGGTCAATGTGACCTTGGCGGCCAGCCTTTGACTACGCAGATGAGCTTGAACGACGAATTCGCCTTGAAATCGAGACTGCGATGAGAGTTTGAACCTTAGCTCCTCCCATTCCGCCTCAGTCATTGAAAAATAAAGATCCATGACTCGCCCCAAGGGCAGATAGCTATCGACTTCCGAACGTACGATTGAAAATGAAAATGGAAATTCAGCCTGATAGAGCTCTAAGATCTCAAAAACGGCGCGCTCGGCTCCCAGCAAGATATGGCCATGACTCAATTTGTCCAGAAGGGCCGGTCCAAGAGGCGGAGTGAGAACCAACCTGACCTTTTCGCGGGATTGCGAATGCACAAAAAGGCCCGCCGAGACGTGTCGCATTCGCTGGATGATCTTGTTGTGCAGCATTGAAATCTCCGATACGATTTGCGGAATGAAAATTATCAGTGTTTTGGTGTTTGGACTAGCCCTAGTTGGCTCTTGGTCGCTTATTCATGCGCGTCGGCCTATCGCCGAGTCGGTGCACATTGGCATTCAAAATGACCTTAAGCGCGTCATATCTGAATACATTCAAAACCAACTCCCTAATAGCCAAAATCTTCAGTTCACCCGTTTTTGGACCGAGACCATAAAAAAAGATCGCGTCAAAGCCTACTTTGTTTATTCGTTTGATGATCTGACCGAAAGCGGCGAGCCCGCCACCACCGAGATCGAAGGCACTGCGCTTTTGAACAAAGTGAGTGAGTCGGCCGAAATCGTGACCTGGAGCTTTGATGAACTCACCATCTTGAATAACCGTATTGAGTTTAGTGAGCCCATTCAGATTTCTGCGGACGTGAGAAGAGGCCAAGTCGTTGACGAAACCCCTTCTGAGACCAACGCACCTGAAGATCAGTCAACTCCTGCGCCCAACCACGAACATTGAGCTAAGAAAACTTTTGAGGCCCCCATGGATCGCTACATTGCAATAGACCAAGATGGATATTTTCATTTCGATCAACAGCGGATCGATGATCCCGAAACTGGTCGCTCTTTAATTGAAAATTTAAAAATCGACGACCAACGGCGGGTGACCACTGAAGTTCAAGGCACAACCGCATTTGTTGAATCTTTTGATGCGCCTTTGATGGCGAGACATATTCGGCATGTCGACAACGATCTTTGCGAGGCCGACCTGACGTATGGAGCAAAAGCCGGTTTTTCATTGAAAACACTATGTCTTGACGAGTGGGATCGCTTTCATGCGACCTCTAGCCATGGGCTGCATATCGTATTCACTCGCCAAGCTCAGGTTGAGTTTTTTGATCTGCTGCAAGAGTTTGACGACGAGTCGGTCACGATTTCTAATGTTCGCTATCCAACACCACCGTGGCTCGAAAATCATCCCGAGGCCAACGACGAAAAATTTTGGACCAACATCTACCAAACTGAGACTCCCGGATGGGAAAAAGGTCATGAGGCCGTTTGGCTGCCTATGGCGCTCCCTCAATTGAAGCTCGGGCCAAGCCGTGTGTTGGTGCTCGGGTGCGGCAGCGGGCACGATGCGGCTTACCTCGCAAAAGCTGGTCACAAAGTCACAGCCGTCGACATCAGCCCTGAAGCCATCAAAGGTGCGAAAGAGAAATACGGCGAAGTAAAAAATTTGAGCTTTTTGCAGAGTGATCTATTTGGGTTGCCCCGCGAATGGGAAGGTCAATTCGATTTGATTTTAGAACACACTTGCTACTGCGCGATCGATCCGGCTCGGCGAAATGAACTGGTCAAGTACTGGCACAAATTGCTAAGTGAAAAAGGCCAATTGCTTGGGGCCTTTTTTGTGATGGAAAAACGAGACGGCCCACCATTTGGTGGAAGCGAGTGGGAAGTGAAGCAGCGGCTCAACAAGCGCTTTGAGTTTCTCTATTGGACAAGGTGGCGACATTCTCTCGAGGGCCGCAAAGGCAAAGAGCTCGTGCTACTGGCGCAAGCTCGCCGGCATTCTTGACGAGGCCGTTTGTAAAACGGTGCTCGATGAGGCAATCAGCTCTAAATTTCTGCGAAGCTCCCCCGCCAGGCGCGGTGAAATTCTTTCGACCTGATCACAGCTGCTCACCAAGTTGCTGGTATTCTCAAAAGCAAATGGCCCATCTGAGGCGACTCTTTGACCCATCGAAGTGGCCGTTTCTAAAATGGCGTAGTTGAGGTGGTTCACGAGCGCGGGCGCACGGGTTGCGGTGAGAGATAGGTAATCGAGCTCGTCTTTCCCCATCGGTGGCCTAGGAGTTGAAAATTCATAAACTCGCGGGCGATGGCCATGTGAGTAACTAAGAAAATAGGTGCCTACAGAGTGGCCTGGGATTTCAAAGCGAATTCGGTTTACTCCTAATTTTGGCAGAGGAATCATAAATGTTCCGGCTGGGGAAGCGGCTATTAGCAACTGAGTTCCATCACTTGCCAAAGTTGATGTAACCGCCAAGTCTCCGATCGCAAACACGGGGCCGTTTGACGGAGCCGTTTGATTGAGCCGGCCTACGCTTAGCGCACATTTATGTGTGAGATACTCATCTAGTAATATTGGTGTTGTGGGGGTGGTCGGAGCGTTGGATTGAGCCGCCACAAGAGTGGCTCCAAATATGAGCTGAAGCAACCTGTTCAAAATCATTAAGGGCCTCTTTCTTTCACCCCGATTCTCGGTCATTTAGCTCCCCGCTCTCTCATTTTGAGATACAAAAAGTGCTCCAGTCTCAAATTGAACTGACGGCTCAAAGAGCGCGCCCGAGTGTCTACGAACTTGAGGGTTGTCGATTTACCACTCGAATCGGCCCGCGAAGTTTGGGCGCTCAAGCGGCAATCTCATTTTGAGCCGTCGATCAATTGTTCAAATTCTATTTTTTAGTCAGTCATCTACTATTTAAACACCTCTCGACTGGTCTATTGATTGCAATTGTACTCTGGCAGGGGACCGACCGATTTATTTAAGGGGGCTTCAATATGATCAAACGAATTCTAGTCATATTTTCGGTGGGTGGGCTACTCGTAGCTTTTAACAACTGTGCGCAAGACTTGCAGCTGCCTGAAGAAGCTCCTAAGACGACGAGCCAGTCTGTCTCTGCTCCTGACAATTCAATTCCGGTGGTGACCGATGACGAAACCAATAACTCGGTAAGCCTGCCCGTTCTCTCTTCAAACAAATACTCTATGGATAAAGGAACTACGGCTCAATTGGCGGTTTCGGGCGGGCGCGCTCCTTACACTTTTTCGGTCAACCCATCATCGGGCGGATCAGTTGATGGCAGTACTCTTGTTTATACAGCCAATCAACCGGGTGTCACCGGCATCACGGTGACTGATTTCAATGGGAGCTCCTCGGCTATATCAATAAATCAGTCGAACCCGCCGCCAGCCGCGTGTTCGCTGCCTTGGGGCGGGTCGCTCGCCCACGGGTCATCTGTGAAGGCGTATGAGAAAAGCTCGGCAAATTCGTGCAAGTCACAAACGCGCTCTTGCAACGATGGGTCAC
>JBGSQJ010000415.1:0-2843 GCA_041738165.1 Bdellovibrionales bacterium | reverse complement strand
GGACACTGTTGAAGAGATCAGTTTTGTTGGCGGCGAACCCATGCTGATGATGGAACACTGGGAAATTCTTGATCGTCTTGTTGAATCAAAAAGATTTGACGTTCGCCTGCAATACACAACTAATTTTTCAAATTTAAATTTTGGCAAAAAACATGTTTTTGACTACTGGAAGCATTTCGAACACGTAGACGTAAAAGCCAGCTTAGATGGCGCAAGAGACAAAGGTGAATACATTCGCTCAGGTCTCAAATGGTCAACCGTCGAGGAAAATCGAAGAATTATGCTGCGCGAGATTCCGCACGTAGATTTTCGCATTAACTTAACTGTGAGCAATCTCAATGTGTGGATTTTCACGGATTTGTTTGATGAGTGGACGGATCAAGGCTTGATAGATCCCGAAAAATTCTTGGTTCATATGCTGCTTTTTCCAAAATTTTACCAAGCGAACGTATTGCCAACTAATACCAAAATGAAAGTTATTAAAAAACTTGAAGATTTTTGCAACCGCTATGAGGGTCTAGATGAGTACGTCAATATTCGTGATCAAGTGATCAATCTGATCCCGTTTATAAAGCAAACTCCCGATCCAAAAGAGTTTGACCACTTTTTAAAAGACACTCAGCTGCTCGATGGGTTTAGATCCGAAGATTTCTGGGCGACGTTCCCCGAACTCGCTGAGTTTGCAATCTTTTTGCCCAAATCAAAACCCTCTGTAAGCCCTGCTAGCTCAGGAAATACATTGGCAAACGACTCCGACCTGATTTGATCTAGCTCTGCAGTTCGACTCAAAAACCTTTCAATCAAATGGCTTTTGTCGCTCGCCCACATATGGGCCAATGCAGCCTTAAATCTCTCGCCGACATGCTGAGCTTCGTTTTTGAGGCCCATCAAATGATCTAAGTGTGCCAAAATTGATTCTGCGGCCTTCAACTTCAATTCTTCTGGTAAAATCTGACAGTCTAAATATTCCGGCGTCACCACCATATTCACATGAAAATCATCGGGCAAAACAAAATCTGTATCGATGAGATGCCGATGAAAGTCCGCGAGGTGAAGAATGTTGAACACGCTAGTGGCACTCGTCACCAAAAACTGTGCATGAGGAAGTTTCTCTCGCAAAATACCACGGCGCACATCCACCTCGGGCCATCTCAATCCATGCCGAATGTATTCGCCGCGCTCACCAAGCCCATCAAGAGACACGAACATCACGATATTTTCAAAATCACGCAGATTTGCGAACAGATCCACTCCAGCATAATGATCAACCGAAAAATTTGTGGCATATCTTAAACGCACTTTGAAGTTTCGATGCTCACGCAATTTTTCTATGACCTTTAAATGTTCAGGCATCAAAAAAGGCTCGCCGCCCCAAAAATATATTTCTTCAAGTGAGGCCCAAGACTCTTCTAGGTCTTCCCATAGATTGGGTGATTCCGATAAAATCGAGGTGACGGGCCTGCCAGGTTTTTTACCGCCGTACTTTTGATCTTCGATTTCCCAACTCGAGCTGAACGGCGCCCCACACATTCGGCACTTGAAATTGCACACATTTGAAAATTGAAACTCGACGTAGTGAATAGCCTTTGATTTTAATGAGCCATCCGAGTTGGTTTCGTGCCAGAGATTTTTTCGATGAGCAAAGCGCGAACTCAAATATTCTTTGATGGTCGAGCGCCCCGCCGCTTGAGCCGAAATACACTGCCGACACCCATTAGACGGTACCCCTTTAAGCATATTCAAGCGCACTTGGTTCAGTTCATCTGAGTTACGTGCTCTTTGCAGTCCCTGGCCATGAATCGTGTCTAAACTATTTTCGTGCTCATAATAACAGCAGGGAGAAAACTTACCGGTAGGCAAAAGGTTTCCACCAATCCAGGGCGCTATACAAAGATGAGGATTTTCGGGGAGCGAGATGGGTTCGTCTTCCAATTCGCGTCAATCCTTTCAGTACAAAGGGCCTGCCGACTTAAACAGAGTCCACACAAAATAGCCAAGGGGTGCCCCAGCCATAACTGTTAACATCAAAGTCTCACCGATTGGTGAATTGGGAATAAACGAAAACGCTCTGCGAACCCAAAGCAGCAAAAACGGAAAGCAAAGATAAATCATGTGCCAGGGATTAATATCGAGATAAAAATGACCAGCTGCCATATAGAGCACGGGCAGCACCGATAAAAAAGGCAAGACCGCTAGCGCGTCCACCCGGCGCGGAGCCACGAGTGCCAACACGGCCAAAGCTCCAAGTTGCACAGCTAAACTTGTTGCGAGCTGTGACATCGACGCACTACCTTTTAACAACAAAACAAAACTCAAAAATGCTGTGGCAAGCGACCCCATTGCGAGTAAGGCCACAAGTGAAACTCTCGCTGCCGAGCGCTCAACAATTGACCAAACACCCAGAGCCAAACAAAAAAATGCAACCAAGTTTCTGTAGTGAGCCGGGACAAACACAGAACCCCTTATGTGCCACAAAAGAAGGCCGCCCATAAGAAGTACAAACACAGCTCTTAAACCGTACCGACCACCTGCCGCCTGCGGACTAAGCATTACAAAAATGGCCGAAACCACGCCCAGCCAACCAATCGACTCACTCACGTCTTTAGGTGGTATCCCCAAGCGCCCAACTAAAGCATAGACGCCCGCCATCAGACCTATAGCCAATGCCAAGGACTGAAGCTGGCGTCTGTAAGTATCGCTCATTAGACTGATAAGAAAAAATGCAACCACAACTCCAGCTGCGGGGAGCAGCGCCGAATTGATCATAGCTTTTGCAATGGGAGATGTGAGCATTTCCATACGGCTTTACTTTACAGCCTCTAAACTCACCATCATCTCTATCT
>JBGSQJ010000400.1:0-5815 GCA_041738165.1 Bdellovibrionales bacterium | reverse complement strand
GCGCTCACTCATCAAAAAGTGAATTTGCAAGCCACCTTGAGAGTGGGCGCTGCGAAGAGGCGTTTAAAAAAATCCCCGAAAATGAATTGGGCGCTAAACTGATCAACCAAACCGAGCAGGCCGCCGGGACCGTGCTCTCCTATGCGCTCGTCGGTACGTCGTACACGGTAGAGGTGCTCTGGGACATTGTAGGCGGAACCGTCATGTTCGTGGCCCTTTGCGCACCAACTGTTGTTGCTGTGGCGGCTAGCTCTCGCGGAAATCACTCTGGTTCCGGTCCAATCGCTTGCTTTCCGGGTAGTGTAACTGCGCTAGGTGCGCCACCCTTGGGTCGCCGGGTGGTGGAGCAGACAAAAAAAATGCGCTGTCCTGATCTTGAGGGGCTTTCTAAGTCACTGAGGGCCGTGGCCAAGTGTCACTATGACCAAGGCGATCCGCAAAGTCTCAAACGCGCGGCCACGCATTTAGAATCGCTCAAAAAATCCCCCGATTTCTACAACTGTCTATCTCATTCCGAGCAAAAAGCGGTGGAAGAACAGTTGACTGAGGTCGCTGGCACAGCCATTGCCATCTGAATCTGCACACAACTTTTTTGCTGAGGTGGCATAGGTGCCAGGTTCCGAAACCGGGGCGCAGTGCGTCCCGGTTTCGGAACCTGGCACCCAAAAAACGTCACCGCTAAGAATTTTCTTCATAGCCTCGAACGGTGAGAAGATCACCAGCCGCTGCCAGTTTTGGCACATAGATTGATACTCCAAGGGTGCAGGTGAACCAGATCCAAGGAGTGAGGTCGATATGCGTTCTACAGTTTTTGTTATCTTATCTTTCTTAATACATAGCCTTTGCGTAGCAGCTTTGGTGCTAACCCCGATGCGAATGGCCGAAAAATCAGGCGACGAAATCGAAGTGACTATTGGCGAAGAAAGTGTGACCCCAGGTCTTGCTGATGCCGAAGGCCAAACGGCTTCTGAGCCCGCCAAAATCGAAGAACCAAAAACTGAAAATGAACAGGCCAAAGAAGAACCCAAAGTGGTAATCAAAGAAGTTCAAAAAGTAACAGCAAAAAATGAACCAGTAAAAAAAGTCGCGGCGGCCGTGCCAGCGGCGCTTCCTAAAAAGAAGACTGTCAGCCAGCCTGCCTCAAAACCTGTTATTGCTGAGACAAGCGCTGATGAACTGCCTGAATCACTCGATTCACAAATCGACGATGCCGAAGTTGCTAATACCGAAACAGAGAGTGCAGTTGAAGAAAAAATCGATTTCAAACCGGTCAAAGAAACTCCCCCAGTCGGAGTGGTCGCCGCTACCGATGAAGACACAGTCGACTTAGAAACCGAAGCTTCTTCAACAGAAGCCAAGGCTCAAGACCCAGCACCTGTCGCTATAATTAGCAAAAACGAAGAGTCTGACGGTGAGCCACTAGGTAAGGGCGGAGCCACTGAGTCGGGTGCCGTCACTTACACTGACCTTAGGCAAAATTCGGGCAACCAACCGCCGGTTTATCCTCTTGAAGCTCGCCGCAACCACCGCGAAGGCGAAGTTGAACTTCTTTATCAAGTGACAAGCGAGGGACGAGTCACCAACTTGAAAGTCTCACGAAGCTCGGGCCACGAAGATCTTGACCAAGCGGCCGTAAAAGCGATTTCTAAATATAAGTTTATTCCGGGGCAAGAAGGCTGGGCCAAACACCCAGTGCAGTTCTCGTTAACAGGTCAAACGGCGACTTTGCCGTCAAGGCTTCGCACGATGGGCGCACAAAGCGAGTAATTTAAAAACTAATCGTCGCCGAAAAGCTCTTTAGCTGAACGAGTAGAACCCTTAGATCGAAGTTCAGCTTTGCGCTTTTTACCCATATTGGATTTTTTGCGCTCACGACGAAACCATGTGATTTTTGATGCTGATGCCATGTCGACTCCTTAACAAATACCCTTAAAGGCCCCGGACCCTATCAAAAGGGTAAACGCAAGTCAACGCTGTGCAAAACCCCTGAGGTGCGCTCTTGGTTCTTTTGGGCTGAATATTCGAGTTTTAATCGAGGCCCGTTGAGGCCGACTCCGCCAGTGTAAATCTTGGTGTCAGCCAGCTCATCTCGGATAAAGCCGAGCCGCATCACCACAAATTTATCGGTCATAGACTCAAAGCCAAACATCCACTTGAGTTTGTGATCTGGGTTGAAGCGCTCTTGCCGGCCAATATCGGCGCGCAGCCTCACCATCTGTCCGAACGCTAAACTTGCCGCCAGGGCCTGATTCAAGTCTTCTCTGAGTCCCCTCGGAACTCGAGAGCCGGGTTTCGCCAGATTGTTGAGCACATATCCAAAGGTCAGCGAATCATTCACCAAAACCAGAGACCCCAATGAGTAATTCCATTGGTCATACGAGCGATCGCCACTCACATCATATTGCAGGCGATAGGCCGTAACCCCTAACGAAAGTGAGTCTGAGACGGGCTGGCCAATCGCCACATGCCAGAGTTCCCCATCGGCTGCCGTAGGCGCGCGCCCTGTGTCTCGAAGCCGCAGATAGTGAATGCTTCCGGGAAACCACACGTCGCGGCCCTGATCGATCGCTCCAATTCCCCACGCTTGACGGTGCTCCTGTGAGTCGATGTAACCGTCGCGAAAATAGCCCGCCAGTTCATATCCCTGATGTAGAGCCACCAGCGCTGGATTCAAAAAAGCGCCTTCTGCGCCCATCATCCCCGCCCGGCCCGATTCTCCAAGTGCCGAAGATACAGCTCCCTTAAAGAATTCAGCGTGAGCGTCTTGGATCGCAGAAATTGAAAACAATATTATTAAGGCGAGACTTCTCATTTAAGAGACAAGAGTAGATAAGCTTACTGGCGAATGCAAACATTCACAAAATGGGGGCAGGACGTCGTAGCGCTATTGGCGCAGCTCGAAACTCCGTATTGAACGCTGCGCCCGTCTAAATCTCCGTAGCAATAGTCGCCAGTTCGCTTTGGCATCACGCAATGGTTGGCAACATCGATGAACCAATCTTCGACCCTAAGAACTCGCCGAAGCGCCGCAAGGGCCTTTTGTTGATTGGTGTTGGTGTAGCGATCCACAGTGGCATTGCAAACCACTTTGCTGGCCGCGACGTCTTCGGGCCGAATAATCATAAATTGATAGTTAGTCGAACAGTCCCAATTGGCTGAAACATTCGAACCTGTTGTGAGATCCACCTCAGTCACTCCGCCGCTTGGCGAAATCACTCGGCGTTCGCCCGATACGTAAGTGGTGGGCAGGCTGAAGCGCAGCTGGTAACCCGTACCGTAAACTTTTTTACTCGAGCCGGCTTCTGGAGCCTTGAGGCTGATGTCTAAGACCTCATCGCTATTTGAATACCCCGCCACCAAAAGTGCATCGCGATTATCTAAAATTGCACGCGTGTCTTTAGCCACATTCTCAAACTTATAAAATCTCAATGAAGCTTCAATCAATCTCTTGGCATGTGGGCCTGGAAAGTAGTTCATCATTACGGCTTCACCGCTCGTTTCGTTGACCTTGGCTGCGGCCAGGGGGCCAGCGATTTCTTGCGAATCGAGCGCCGGCAAAAACGACTCGATTTCTTCACTTTCACGCAACTCCTCTGAAGTCCACGGCTGCTGCAGATTGCGCGACTGGCGAAGCGTTAGGTTAAGGCGAGTATTTGAATTGGCGGCGCTTTGCGAAAGCACGCCGGCGCGATCGGCGCCCGAGTAATATTTTGTGGCGTCACGAAAACTTTTTGAAAGGCGTATCCCGCCGCTCGAGTTGTTGTAAGCGCCAGCCCGAAACGTAAAATAGGCACGCCGTTCAACAGTCTCTTTGATTTCTGAACACGACATGTAAGCAATGGTGTCGAGCTTGCTCTCATAGGCGAAGGGTAGGCTGGATTTGAATGCGGCCACCGAGGATTGACTAGAATCTTCAAGAGGAGTCGAGCAGTTTTGAAACATCAAAAGAAGTCCGAGCGAGCCAACTGCCAGAATTCGTCTCATTTGGAGACGAGTAAGCATAGATATACCTCCGGGACGATCTCTATCGCTTTGATACGTATCGGAATACTCCACAAAAGGATGAGGGTTTTTTTAGACCTAAGTCGCGGTTTTATGCGCCGTGACCACTAAAAGGAACCTGGCACCTAAATGGAATTCATGGAATCTTGTGGGGCTGTATGAAAATGAGAAAAGCAGTTATTCCAGTCGCGGGCCTCGGAACCCGGTTTTTGCCAGCCACCAAAACAGTTCCTAAGGAGCTTTTGCCCGTGGTCGACAAGCCCCTACTCATGTACAACGCAGAAGAGATTGTCAAAGCCGGTATAGAAGAGTTGGTGTTGATCACCGGCCGGGGTAAAACTGCGATCGAAGATTTCTTTGACGTTTCTTATGAGGTTGAAGCGATCTTAGACCAATCTGGTAAATCCGAGTGGCTTAAAGAACTTCGTTACCTGCGTAGCCATTTGAAGATTATGAGCCTTCGCCAAGGCCAAGCTCTGGGCCTTGGACATGCGGTGCTTTGTGCTGAACCGGCTGTGGGCAAAGAACCATTTGCTCTTTTGCTTGGGGATGAAATCATGATCACTCGAGATGGCCCCTCGGCGATTGAGCAGCTCGTGAAGTCCTTTGAATCCACAAAGATATCCACCGTGTCAGTGATGGAAGTTCCTAATTCTGATGTGAGCAAGTACGGCATTGTGGATGTGAAGCCAAAACAAGACGGTCAATGGCAGGTGATCAGCGTTGTTGAAAAGCCAAGTCCGCAAGATGCTCCCAGCCAGCTTGCTTTGCCTGGTCGCTACGTTTTTGCGCCGCAAATATTCTCGCACCTACGTAGCACGAAGCCGGGTAAGAACGGCGAGATACAGTTGACTGACGCGATGACAGCACTAGCCAAAAATGAAGGCCTCAGAGCCATGACCGTATCTGGTCAACGCTATGATGCTGGTGATAAGCTAGGCATGCTCATTGCCAATATCGAATTGGCACTTGAGCGAAACGACATTGGCCCACAGCTAAAGGAATATTTGGTGACTCAACTTCCCGCCTTATTGGAGCGCATAAAGTGAACTGGATGCTGCTCCTCCTAACTCTCTCTCTGCAGGCTTTTGCCTATATTCCCGAATATGGAATGATGGCCACCCACACAGCTTTGCAGCATGGCCGAGGCACATATCGCATTGTTCAAGAGGTGACCTATCGAACTGAAGGCGGCTCGTTTTCAGTTCTTGAAACCTGGTATGTTACGAATGAGTCAAAAATGCAGATGACTCTTGCGGGGCGTGGTCCACTCAAAGGCCAGGTTGAAGGGTCTTTTGATTATGTCGGAGACCTCAAAAAGTATGAGGACGGCCAGGGCAAAACCCTGCAAAGACGGCTTGGGCCCGATTGGCTGGAACCCTTGCTACACTTTCGCTCGAGCGCCTACTTTCGTCAAAAAATGGTGGCACTAAAAATCGCCCCAAGTAGCAGTTTAAATGACCGACCGCCACTGAACACTCAGGGCGACGTTCGATACCAGCCACCCAAGTTTATAACCTTAAGCCGGGTCGGTGGGGCGACCGCTTGGGCCATTTCAACTGGAACGCAAGGTGAAGGCCCAACGCTCTGGCTTGAACAAGATCGCTTTGTAATCCGAAAGATCAAGGCGAGTCAGAATCTTGTGTATAAAGCCGACAGTTACGCCAAATTCTCAGACAATCTCTGGTACCCTCAATCACAAGTTTATCAATTTGGGCCTACCAAAATCGAGATCTCGACTTTGCAAGTGCAAAAAGTAAGCGCCCCACCCAAGCTGGAGCCTAAATTGCTTAGGCTGCCCGAAATCGATGGG
>JBGSQJ010000389.1:0-24602 GCA_041738165.1 Bdellovibrionales bacterium | reverse complement strand
GTATTTAAAGTCCAGCCAAGTTGTGATCAAATCTTTGCTAAATACGTCCCCGCGAAGCAAGAACTCGTGGTTGCTGCCGAGATTGACAAGGGCTTCATCTAACGTCTTAGGCACAGAGGGCACTCGTTTTGCCTCTTCGGGTGGCAAGCCGTAAATGTCTTTGTCGAGGGGATCACCTGGGTGAACTTTGTTGGTGATTCCATCGATTCCAGCCATCAACATAGCGGCAAACGCAATATACGGATTTGCGCTGGCATCTGGGGTTCGAAATTCAATTCGCTTAGCTTTAGGCGAAGCGCCAGTGTTGGGAATTCGTAGAGCCGCCGAGCGATTTTTGTAACTGTAGGCGAGCTTGATAGGCGCTTCATACCCAGGGACAAGCCGCTTATAAGAATTCGTACTGGGATTTGTTAGGGCACAAAGAGCACCAGCGTGCTTCAAAATACCGCCGATAAAATAAAGCGCGGTATCGCTGAGGCCCGCATATTTGTCACCTGCAAATAGTGGCTCGCCGTTTTTCCATAGTGAAATATGTGTGTGCATTCCCGAGCCGTTGTCGCCAAAAATCGGCTTGGGCATAAAGGTCGCCGACTTTCCGTGCCTCCTTGCTACGTTTTTCACAATGTATTTGAACCACATCAACTTATCGGCAACGTCAACCATGGTGTCGAACCGAAAGTTAATCTCGCCTTGCCCGGCCGAGGCCACCTCATGGTGTTGGCGTTCAACTTGAATGCCCAGATTTTCAAGTTCCATACAAATTTCTGTGCGCATGTCGTGATGGGTGTCAGCAGGAAGTGCCGGGAAATAGCCTTCTTTGAGTCTGGGTTTGTAACCCAAGTTGTGCCCGCCCTCGTCGCGGCCGGAGTTCCAAGTCGCTTCATCAGAATCCACCTGGTAAAAGCCGCCGTACGCAGTTTGTTCATAACGAACATCATCAAAAATAAAGAACTCCGCCTCGGGGCCAAAATAGGCGGTGTCGGCGATCCCCGTGGACTGCAAAAACGAAACGGCTTTTTTGGCGATTTGCCGAGGATCTCTCTCGTACGGTTCATGAGTGTCGGGATGAACGATGTCGCATATCATTGAGAGAGTGGGAACTTCCATAAAGGGATCGATCTTTGCCGATTTTGGATCTGGCTTTACAGTCATGTCGGATTCGTTGATCGCCCGCCAACCTCGAATGGAGCTTCCGTCAAAGTTGAGACCTTCTTCAAACATATCAGGCCCAAGCGCTGATATGGGAACCGTGAAGTGCTGCCACATTCCGGGCAGGTCGATAAATTTGAGGTCGATCATTTTCACGCCTTGTTCGCGTGCATACTGAATCAGATCATCGGTTTTCATAGTCTTAAGCTCCCTGGGTAAAGATTTGGATTACAAGGCTTCATCATCGCGTTCACCGGTTCGAACTCTTACGGCACGTTCCACTGGCAAAATGAATATCTTACCGTCGCCGATCTTGCCAGTGAAAGCCGCTTTTTGCACGGCCTCTACAGCCATATCCACAAGCGCATCAGCCATCACAACTTCAATTTTCACCTTGGGCAAAAAATCGACCACGTACTCGGCGCCCTTATAGATTTCAGAGCGCCCTTTTTGTCGACCGAAGCCGCGCACTTCCGATACCGAAACGCCCTCAATGCCCACCTCAGTGAGTGCTTCGATGACATCATCGAGTTTAAAGGGCTTAAGAATAGCTTCTAGCTTTTTCATTCACTCCTGAATAACGCAGCATTAGCCGCTGTTAAACCCATTTGCACTTTGTCAGTCAAAAAAATTCTGCTAAGCAGTTCAGACTAGCAAACAGACTCGGGGCGTCCAAAATGTCAGATTCAGCGTTTAATGTGGTTTTGATAGAACCTGAAATTGCGGCGAACACTGGGAACATAGGGCGCACGTGCGTGGGTTTAAAGTCCCGGCTTCACCTCGTTGGACAACTCGGCTTTTCAATCACCGACCGCAGACTTAAGCGTGCGGGCTTAGACTACTGGCCCTATCTGGATTTTACCCACCACTCGGGGTGGGAAGAGTGGTGGAGCCTGGTTCAAGACCCTAGCCGGGTGTTCTTTTTTAGCACCAAAGCGACCAAGACGCTTTACGAGTCCAAGTTTCAGGCCGGCGACTGGCTGGTTTTTGGGCGCGAAACCAAAGGTCTTCCGCCAAGAGTGCATGAGCAGTTTTCGCAGCAAACGCGTCGGATTCCGATGACGGGGCCGGTGCGTAGCCTAAATCTAGCCACCGCGGTAGCCATTTCGCTGTTTGAGGCCGCCCGTCAGGCGGACTCTTTCTAGACAGTTCATAGCCAATGCGACTATGCTGGTAGGCCTATTATGCAAAAGCTACTCACTTCCCTATTTGGAACTAAGCACGATCGCGACATGAAAAAGCTGCGCCCTATGGTTGAGCGCATCAATTCTCTTGAAGGTCAGATCAAAACACTCACCGATGCCCAATTGCAGGCTAAAACCACCGAGTTTCGTGAGCGGTTGGCAAAGGGTGAAACTTTAGACGACATTATGCATGAGGCTTTCGCCGTATGCCGAGAGGCTTCGAGCCGTATTTTAGGGATGCGCCACTACGATGTGCAGCTCATAGGTGGCTACTTTTTGCATAAGGGCTCTATCGCCGAGATGAAAACCGGAGAGGGTAAGACTCTTGTGGCCACGTTGCCTGTGTACCTCAATGGTTTGAGCGGTCGGGGGGTCCATGTGGTCACGGTGAATGACTACTTGGCCAAGCGAGATAATGAGTGGATGGGCCGATTGTACAATTGGCTAGGTCTGACCACGGGAACCATCATTCATGATCTCTCCGATGCTGAACGTAAGAAGGCTTATGGCGCGGATATTACCTACGGCACCAATAACGAATTTGGTTTCGATTATTTGCGCGACAACATGAAATTCGCGCTCGAAGACTATGTTCAGCGCGAACTCAACTACGCCATTATCGACGAATGTGACTCGATTTTGATCGATGAAGCGAGAACGCCTTTGATCATATCGGGCCCTAAAGATGATTCGACTGAGAAGTACTACGAAGTCGATAAAATCGTGCCTCAGCTGCGCCTTGATGTGCATTTTGTGATGGAAGAAAAGAGCAAAACGGCCAGCTTGACCGAAGAGGGCAATAGCAAGGTCGAGGAGCTCCTGGGGTTAGGTAATTTATATGACCCCGAGCACATCGATATTTTGCACCACATTTACCAGGCGCTAAAAGCTCATCATCTCTATAAGCTCGATGTGGATTATATGATCAAAGACGGCGAAGTCGTGATTGTCGATGAGTTCACGGGGCGCCTCATGCCTGGCCGCCGCTGGAGCGATGGTTTGCACCAGGCCATTGAGGCCAAAGAAAAAGTGAAAGTTCGCAATGAGAATCAAACATTGGCGACGATCACATTTCAAAATTTCTTTCGCATGTACAAAAAAATGGCCGGCATGACGGGTACGGCCGAAACCGAAGCCGTTGAATTTAAAAAAATCTACAATCTTGACGTTCAGGTGATTCCGACAAACAAACCCATTCGGCGTCAAGATGATGAAGACGTGGTTTATAAAACGGCCGCTGCGAAATACCGCGCTATGACCGAAGACATTCGCGAACGCCACGCCAAAGGCCAGCCCGTTTTGGTGGGTACTGTGAGTATTGAGAAGTCTGAGCACATTTCTCGCCAACTCAAGAGTGCGGGGATAACTCACAATGTTCTGAATGCCAAACACCACGAGCGTGAGGCCGAAATTGTGGCGCAAGCGGGCCGCAAAGGGGCAGTCACTATTGCGACCAATATGGCGGGCCGGGGAACTGACATTTTGCTGGGTGGTAACCCCGAATTTCTCGCGGCAGGTGATGAGAACAAGATTCCAGAGCTAAAGGCGCTGTGTGAGCGCGAAAAGGCCGACGTTTTGACGGCCGGCGGGCTTTACATCATGGGGACTGAGCGCCACGAGTCTCGTCGCGTAGACAATCAGCTGCGCGGTCGGGCAGGGCGCCAAGGTGACCCGGGTGCCTCTAGGTTCTACTTGTCGCTTGAAGATGATTTGATGCGAATCTTCAATGGTGAGCGCATTCAAAAGATTATGACCACCCTTCGCGTTGATGAAAATGAGCCGATCACGGCGGGCATGGTTTCAAAAGCGATTTTGAACGCGCAAAAAAGAGTTGAAGGTCACAATTTTGATATTCGTAAACACTTGATCGAATATGACGATGTGATGAATCAGCAGCGTACGGCGATTTATCGCTTGCGCCGAGAAATTCTCTCTGGCGAAGGGGTCGAGCGCAAAGTGTTAGATATGCTGAGCGATCTCACCTCAAGTCTCTTAGATACATTTGTGCCTGAAGATGCCAAACCTGAAAGTTGGAATCTGGCAGGATTGGTGACCGCAGCCCAGCGAAATTTTGGGATCACATTGAGTGAGAGCGAACTGCGCGGTGTCTCGGCGTCGACATTGACCGAAAAATTGGGCGCACAGGTCAAGGCCGTTTACGACAAGCAAAAAGAGCATATTGGAGACTTCTTTGATCAATTGGCTCGAATGCTCATGCTGCAAACAATTGATCAGCGCTGGAAAGAGCATCTCGAGCGAATCGATCATTTGAAAGAAGGAATCCATTTGCGAGCGCATGCGCAAAAAGATCCGCTGATCGAGTACAAGAAAGAGGCCTTCGCCGCCTTTCAAGAAATGAATGCTTGGATTCAAGAAGAGACCATTGAAAAACTCTTAAAGATTCAGCTGGTGAGTCAAGACCGAGCCCGTGAGGTATTAGCAGACAGACATGAGTTCGATGATTCGGGCTTAAGTTACGCGGGCGCCGAAGAAAACATAAGTGGATTTCCCGTGGCGCGTCCACAAGCACCACCATCGCGAAATATGACTTATTCGATGGAGCCAGGGGCGGGTGACGACGATGGGCCTCGACTCAATCGGCAACAACGCCGAAAGCTTGAGAAAAAATCAAAGAAGAAGAGATAGGCGATGCCTCAGTGCCCGCTTTGCAATGCTGAAGTTACCGATGATTTTGGGTTAACTGAATGCTCGAGTTGCGGCGCTCAGCTCATTGTTCACGTCGATGGACGAGTTGAGCATTCTGGGGCATCCGAATCATCAGACTCAGCCGATCAGGCTGAAGCACAGCCCGCGCTGGACTCAGAAGAAGTGGTGCCGGATTTTGGGATCTTTGCCGATGAGGAAGTGGTGGAAGAAGAAGCTCCGCCCGAGATCAATGCCCTAGAGTCGACCCCATCAGATTTTGATTCACCTCCTCCTGAGATGATTGAAAGTTCAGATTCTGAATTCGCAGCTCCTGACGAGGCTGGCTTTCTTGAACAAGAGGAGCCGCCCGAACCACCTGAATTTGGTGAAATGGCGCCGCCCGCGGCCTCCGTTTCTGACTCGCCAGACCTCTCGGATATCGCCGAGTTTGGCAATTCGGCCAATTCGGGTAGTCAGTCGGGTTCGCTTCGATATGATTTAGTGATTTCGGGAATCGACACCTCAGATGTGAGAAACGCCTTTCGTGAGGCCTTGGTCGATAAGAAATTGATGTGGGACACAGATGAGATTTTGCGATCTATTCACAATGGCGAAGTGCGAATTGAAAACGTTTCTGCGGTTAAGGCGAATGTGTTGATCACTCGTTTGCGTATGTTGCCGTTTAAAATTAGGTGGGAACAGTATGCCGTACATCAAAGTTAGATTGGCAATATGGGGATTGAGCTTGAGCTTCCTACTTGCGGGGGTGCAGGGACACGCCAGCGGTGGCGGTGGCGAAGGGGCTGAGGGTGGCACTGAGGGGGCGCCAGCTGCGGCGGTGAGCAAAGAAAAGAAGGACTACACCGAAAAAAGCGGAAAGCTTCGTGTGCTAGAGGCGAGAATTCTGGATTCTGAGAAAACCTTTCAAGAATTGATAAAAAAGAAGAATGGCGCGCACTCTTCAGAAGAAAAGCGCGACATTATTAATGAGATGAATGAAGTCATCAAGGTTCGAAATGACTCTGTTGACGCATACGAAAAATTGCGAACTCAAATTATTTACCGTTTTCCCGATGAAGGGGACTCAGTGCGCCGCCGCTATGGAACACAAAGCAAGCGCACGGTTGAGGAGCTTGAAGGTGTTGCGGGCCTTGATGAAATGCTCACGCGAATCAAAAAAGCGGTTCATAACAAGTATGAACCGCTGATGCCTGAAGAAGAAAAGTCCATGGCGAAATCGGCACAAGCCGAAAAGGCCGAGGCTGAAGAGAAGCAAAAAGCGCTAAGACTCGAAAAATAAAAAAGCGGGTTTCTCTGTTTCCAGGTGCAGCTCTCCATTTGCACGGTTCGAGAGACCTAAACTTGAGAGGGCTTTTAAGTTTCGTTTGGGCCCGAAATCGTACTCGCAATGGCCTTTTAAATTCAACGGAGTGTCTTCAAAAACGACGAGCGAAAACAGGCCAGTGTGATCGAAAGTCCACATTCCGGCAGAAAATCCCAAAACCTGAATGCGGCCCTCGTTCCAAAAGGCGGCGCGAGTGGGCCTTGGACGTCCAGATAAAAAGCTATGGGTTTCGCCGAAATTGAGAATTTCGTGGTCTCGGCGGCCCCCTAAAAAACCATGCATCGACAGCTTAACGATGCTGGCTGGCAAATGCGCCAGCACAAAAGCCAGATCAGAAAAATCTTTGTTTGCACTCAGCAGATGATCGGGAGCGATGGCTGAAGAGTCTTGATCACCCACGTGAATTGAGAATTGCTTGTCGCCAGGAGGTTTGAATTTGATTCCTCCGTCTACATATATAGTTGGATCAGTAATTGAGGCCTCGGGCTGTCTCATCGGGCCAACCAAAGTGACCTGATGATGTGAGTCCAACTGAGCTAGAAAACTAGGCCAAGTCATGGCCTACGTTTTCGAGAACGGACCTTTTGCTCGAATTCTTCGATGGTGTCTGAGCTTTCAAGTTCTTGCTCTAAGCTGATACGGGGCCTGGCAGGTCCCACTTTGACGACTTGGCCGTTAGCAAAGCTGACCGTTCTTATGATTTCTTGTTCGTCTTCGAAAAAATTATAGACCCAATGGTCCTTTCCGTCTCGACGATAGGTTTGCTTGGGATTACCCACGGCTCTTAGAACCTCATCTTTGTCCATCCCGCCCTGAACCTTGTCTAAACTTTTCGGACCCGTAGTGGAGCACCCGACAATCAGCGCCAGTGCTGCAATTAGACTTATGGATCGATAGGTTTTCAGCATGTTGTTCCCCTTGTTTCCCAAGACCTCGAGTGTGCCATGAGATGCCTAGCGTTAAAAACTAAAAGCTGAGTGAATTTGGGAACGTGACTCGGCAAATAAATCGCGCTAGTCTTCAACTAGTTTGCAAAATGACAACAGAGCAACCACTAGATATTAAGGTTCGAGGCCTATGCAAAAGGACGTTTACAACCGCGGCGGATACATCGCGTTTTTGTTTTCAATGGCGTTTTCTCTAGCTTTTTTCGCCTACATTTCATTTTTTCATAAGGGTGTTGATCTCAAAGAGGTCAAGGTTCAAGAACCCGTTGAAACGACGTTGGCCGAAGGCTCAGACGCTCCAAAAGCGGTTGATGTGAGCAAAATCGAAAAACCTTGGTTAGATAATGAAGATATGGTCACACACGGTTCAAAGGTGTACAGCACGAATTGTGCGGTTTGCCACGGGCCAAAAGGTGAGGGTGATGGCCCTGCCGGAAAAGCGCTCAATCCACCCCCTAGAAATTTTGTAGAAGGAAAGTGGACGGTTGGGGGCGATTCGATTTCACTTTATAAGACGATAAAAGACGGATTGCCGTCTACGAGCATGGCTTCGTTTGCTCATCTGCCCGTGGTGGATCGATGGGCTCTCGTCCAATTTATTCATTCTGTAACCAAGAATAGAATTAAGGACGACCCTAAAAAACTTGAGGCCTTTGCCACATCAGCTAAGTAGGACGATTTTTAATGAGACGATGGCAGCTGGGACTTTTTATTATGCTCATGAGTTCGGTGAGTTGGGCTTACGACCCAAGCGAAGTCACCGTGACGGGGCACGAGCTTCCCAAAGAATTGGAGTCTGTCAACGTCGTCGATAAAACCGGTCAGAGTGTCAACCTGGGCTTACAGTTTACGGACGAAAATGGCGTAAAAGCACCTTTGGGCCGATTTTTTGGAAACTCTCGCCCCGTGCTTTTGGCAATGGTCTATTACAACTGCCCTTCACTCTGCAATTTTCATCTGAATGGTCTAACTGAAGTGATGAAAGAGCTAAAATGGTCAAGCGGCCAAGAGTTTGAGGTGGTCGCTGTCAGTATGGACCACAAAGAAACACCTGATTTAGCAAAGGCCAAATTGGCCAATTATTTAAAAGTCTATGGTCGACCAGGAGCTGAAGCGGGTTGGCACTTTTTAGTTGGCGACAAAGACCAGGTCGACCAGTTGGCTGATCAAATCGGATTTCAATTTAAGTGGTTAGAAGATAAGCAACAGTTTGCCCATGCATCAGTCACTTACGTGATGACCCCTGGGGGTAAAATCTCAAGGTACATCAATGGCATTCGCCCAGAGCTCAGTACCTTGAAGCTAAGTTTGCTCGAGGCCTCAAATGGTAAAATCGGTACTATTATTGAGCAGGCATTGATGTTCTGCTTTCAGTTTGATCCGAAGAGAAACAAGTACACGCTGTATTCGTGGAATGTGATGCGATTAGGCGGATTGTTTATGTTGTTTGTGTTGGCCATACTTTTAGTACCCCTTTGGTGGCGTGAGGGAAGGAGATAGACCCGATGTCGTCTGCAATTTCAACAGGTAGCAAATTTATGCCCTATGCGGCCACGGAGATCGCAAAGGAGTATGATTCGCTCTACTACTTTCTGTTGGTTATTAGTTTCATCTCGTGTGTTCTTGTTATTGGCGGTCTCATTTTCTTTGCGGTCAAATACCGACGAAGATCCGAAAACGACAAGACGCCTTATATTTCTCACAACACCACCTTAGAATTCTTGTGGAGCTTTATCCCCTTTGTGCTTTTTATGGTCGTATTTGTTTGGGGCTGGATATTGTTTCACAAATTGCGAACGGCCCCAGAGGGCTCGCTTGAAATAGCGGTTCAAGCGCAAAAGTGGGACTGGTCTTTCACTTATAAAAATGGGCGGTCCTCTGCGGGTGAATTTTATGTGCCAGTGAATGAGCCGGTTCGCCTGGTAATGACGTCGAAAGATGTCCTTCATAGTTTTTATGTTCCGGCATTTCGCAACAAACAAGATGTTGTTCCTGGGCGCTACACCTCATTTTGGTTCAAAGCCAATGCCGAGGGGAGCTATCAGGTTTTTTGTACAGAATACTGCGGCGACCAACACAGCGCCATGTTGGCAAAAGTCCATGTCGTGACACGGCCTCAGTTTGAAGAATGGCTTTCAAATGATCCGTATAAAGGTCTTCCGCTCGCCGAAGTTGGCCAAAAGGTTTATCAAGTCAGATGTACAGCGTGCCACTTGTTGACCGAAAAGGTGAACGTAGGGCCAGGCTTCAAAGCCATATTTGGTCGAGAGCAAAAAATCCAAGGTGGCCCTAGTGTTGTGGTTGATGAGAACTATATTCGTGAATCCATTTTGAATCCGTCGGCTAAGGTGGTGGCGGGGTTCCCAAGTGGGGTTATGCCCACTTTTGCAGGTCAATTGAGTGAACAAGAATTGATGGGGCTAATCGAGTTCCTTAAAACGGTGAAGTAGAGAGAGGCGATTATGGCTACAGGTGTGGCAAGCGCGGATCACAATTATTTGAATGAAAAGTCCGGTCTTTGGTCGTGGCTGACAACGCTCGATCACAAGCGCATCGGGATTATGTACATGATTTCGGTGATGGTGTTCTTCGCCCTTGGCGGTGCATTTGCGATGTTGATTCGGGGTGAACTTTTCAGCCCTGGCCCGACGATTATGACGGCCAAAATGTACAACCAGGCGATGACTTTTCATGGCGCCATTATGGTGTTCATGGTGATTATCCCGGGCATTCCGGAGTTCTTGGGCAACTTCATTTTGCCGATGCAATTGGGCGCGAAAGATGTGGCATTTCCAAGAGTGAATTTGATGAGCTGGTACTGCCTGATGATTGGCGCGGCTATCGCCTTTATTTCATTGATCTACAATGGGTCAGATACGGGCTGGACATTCTATACTCCGTATTCGGTGACCACGCAAAACGGCACAATCTGGCTGGTTGCTGGAGCGTTTATCATCGGATTTTCTTCGGTGCTGACGGGATTAAATTTTATCGTGACCGTGCACAAACTGCGAGCGCCAGGCATGACATTTTGGCGCATGCCGCTCTTTGTCTGGGCGCTTTATTCGACTGCGATTCTTCAAGTGTTGGCGACTCCCGTATTGGCCATTACTTTGTTGCTTTTGGTTGTTGAAAGGTTATTTGGCATAGGAATTTTTGATCCGAACCTAGGCGGAGATCCCGTTCTCTTTCAGCATTTCTTTTGGTTTTATTCGCACCCTGCGGTTTACATTATGATTCTTCCGGCAATGGGAGTGGTCAGTGAATTGATCACGACCTATTCGCGAAAAACAATCTTTGGTTATAAGGCCATTGCCTTGTCCTCAGTCGGAATTGCGGCCGTCAGTTTTTTCGTTTGGGGCCATCACATGTTTGTGAGCGGACAATCTGAATTGGCTGGAGTGGTGTTTTCGTTCATCACCATGCTCGTTGGGGTTCCCACTGCCATCAAAGTTTTTAACTGGGTGGCCACGCTTTACCGAGGCACGGTGCGCTTTGATTCGCCACTCTTATTTGCTCTTGGGTTCTTATTCTTGTTCACTATAGGCGGCGTGACCGGCATCATGCTCGCCGTTGCGGGTATCGACGTGCATTTTCACGACACTTATTTTGTTGTGGCTCACTTTCACTATGTGATGGTGGGTGGGACGTTGATGGCTATTATGGGCGGCATCTACTATTGGTTCCCTAAAATGTTCGGCCGAATTTGCAATGAGTTTTGGGCCCGAATTAGTTTTGTGCTTATATTCGTCGGTTTTAACGTCACCTTTTTCCCGCAGTTTATTTTGGGAGCCATGGGTATGCCGCGCCGATATTTTGATTATTTGCCCGAGTACACTTCGCTGAACAAGATTTCTTCAGTGGGGGCATGGACAATCGGTGTCGGCTTTTTGGTTGGACTTTGGGTGATCTTGCACGCCTTAAAGTGGGGCAAGATTAGCGGAGACAATCCCTGGGGGGCAAAGACACTTGAATGGCAAACGAGTTCACCTCCACCTCACGAAAACTTTCACACACAACCCGTAGTCACGGCAGGTCCATATGAGTATCGCTAATACGGCACCCAAACCCTATTATCATGCGCACCACTACGACAGTGATGAACACGAGTACAACACTTCAAAACTCGGTACCTGGACGTTTTTAATTACTGAGATTTTGATGTTTGGCGGGTTGTTTGTTGGCTACATCCTTTTTCATAGCAAGTACCCTGAGATGTTTCATGCCGGTTCAAAGTTTTTGGATTGGAAAATGGGGGCGCTCAACACGGTTGTGCTGATCTTTAGCTCGCTAACAATGGCTTTGAGCATTTATTACGCGCAAAAAAATCAGCGCGGTAAAATGTTAGTCAATCTCTACATCACCTTGGCATGTGGTGCGATTTTTATGATTGTGAAATACCTGGAGTACTCCCACAAAATTCATATGGGAACGCTGCCCGAAAAGTTCTTTCACTACACTGGCCCTGAGGCGACCGAGTTTTCAAACTTGGCGATGTACTTTGGCTTTTATTTCACAATGACAGGGCTGCATGGCTCGCATGTCTTGGCCGGGATGGGTTTAATCACCTGGTTGATCATCAGGGCCCATCGTGGGGAGTTTGATTCGAAGTACTACACGCCGCTCGAGTGCGTGGGTCTGTTTTGGCATTTGGTCGATTTGATTTGGATTTACCTGTTTCCATTGCTCTACTTGGTGGGCTAAAAGGAGAAACGCATGGGCTCAAACGGACATCATATAATTCCATTTGATGTGTACATTAAAATTTTTGCCGCTTTGATCGTATTGACGGTCATTACGGTTGCGGCGGCCCAAGTGGATTTTGGCGCAATGAACGTGGTGATTGCCATGGCGATTGCGTCGGTCAAGGCAGGTCTGGTGCTCGCCTTCTTCATGCATCTGAAGTACGACGACAAACTCTACGCTGTCATGTTTGGTACGGGGATCTTCTTTCTCGTCGTGCTCTATTTGTTCTGCTTTTTGGACATCCACTCAAGGATACCAGTGAGCAACCCGTTGTGATGATCACTCGGGTTCTTAAAGCCTATTCGCAGCTCACCAAGACGGGAATTATCGTGTTCTCAATCGTTAGTGCATGGGCCGGATACGCGCTAAGCTTTGAAATGGGTCAAGAGTTTTCGCTCGTGAATTTGTTCGTGCTTGGGGCTGGGATCTACTTTGTTGCGGCCGGCGCTTTTGCCTTGAATCAAGCTCAAGAGTGGAAGCTCGACGGTGTGATGCCGCGAACACAAAAACGGCCTATTCCACAAGGTGTGTTTAAACCCTGGCAAGGCTATTTGGTATCGGCCATTTTAATTGCGCTGGGTTTGTTGTTTTTAAGTGTGTTGAGTGAGTTAACTGCGGTTTTGGCGCTGGCCACGATTGTTCTCTACAATGGCGTTTACACCCTTTTATGGAAGCGCAGATGGGCCTTTGGCGCCGTTCCGGGGGCGATCCCTGGGGCGCTTCCAGTGGTGATTGGATTCTCGGCGAACACGAACGAGATATGGCGCCCTGAATGTGTTTACATGTTTCTCATAATGTTTTTGTGGCAAATGCCCCACTTTTGGTCGTTGGCGATTCGCTTCAAAGACGATTATGAAAAAGGCGGTGTGCCGGTTCTGCCAGTTCGCCTTGGAACTTCACGTACGATGTACCACATTGGCCTTTATGTGTTTGCGTATGTGGGCGTTGCGGTTATGGCACCGTGGTATTTGAACGCGAACTTAATGTACGTGCTTTTGGTTTTGCCCATTTCTGCGAAATTGGTTTGGGAATTTATTAAGTACTATCGGGCCTTTGACCGAGCGTCTTGGCTGCCATTTTTTATGTGGACCAATCTCAGTTTACTCGTCTATCTTGCAGTTCCAGTAATGGATAAGTGGATAGATTGGGTGTTCTTAAGGTGGACATAAAATCAGGTCGGCAAAATTCAGAATCTGTTCCTAAGTGGTATCTTTGGGCGTTGTTCGCTCTTCTCGTCGCTGTTTTTATTCTGATTTTAATCGGAGCCTCGGTTCGAGTGATGAACGCGGGTCTGGCGTGCCCCGATTGGCCGCTTTGCTTTGGTGATGTGATCCCCGATTACCACCCACAGGTTTATTTTGAGTTCATTCATAGGGTCGTGGCCGGAGTGGTTTCGTTCTTAACGGTCTCATTAACGGGTTGGTTGGTTTTTAAATCAAAAGTGAGCCGCTCTATTAAGACGCTCGCCTGTGGCACGGTTTTGCTCTTGATCGTTCAGGTCGTCTTTGGGGGTCTGACGGTTTTGTGGCAGCTGCACGGCAAAGTGGTGGCGGCACATTTAGCTATGGGCACCGGTTTTTTCACTCTGCTTTGGATTCAATATTTACGCCTGTCGTCTGGCGCGTGGCCATGGAGAACATGGACACTTGAACAGCTCGATCCCTCAACTGCAAAGCCAATGGGTGCGCGCTGGTGGCAGAATTGGACAATCGGTCTATCTTTAGCGGTGTATGCGCAAATTATTTTGGGTGGGCTTGTGGCTTCCCACTACGCAGCTCTTGTTTGTGTTGATTTTCCGACTTGTCACGGTGAGTGGTTCCCGACCTTTCGAGGCATTATCGGTCTTCAGGTTTTGCATCGGCTTGGGGCTTATATTTTGTCTGTTCTCATATTGTTGAATTGGTATTTGAGTACGAGGACTAGTCTTCCAAAATTAGCGAGGGCTCAGGCGCCGTGGCTATTTGGTGCGCTGATGTTGCAAATCTCAATTGGGATCGCCAATGTGTTGCTGATGACCCCGCCCCTTATCGCCGTGATGCATTTAGCGGTTGGCACGTTGGTTCTGACTATTTCCATCAAGCAGGCTTACTACGCTTCGAAATCGGGTTGATTTTTCGGGTGCGCCTTCTCGAGAATCGCTTGGGAATTCAAAAATTTTTCAATTCTTGAAATCGTCGGGAACTCTTCGATATTCACTCCAAACCTTCGAGACGAAAAACACTGAGGCAGTAAAAAACAATCGGCCGCAGTGAATTCACCGCCCATTGAATAAGACCCCGCAGTTTGAACCAAAATCGATTCAAGACTTGATAGTCCCTTTTTGATCCAATGCTGGTTCCAGCGATCGACGACGGGTTTATCAAAACCGAACTCACTAGTTAAATATTTATTTACCTTTAAGTTTTGCAAGGGCTGTATCCCTGAGTTGATAACTTCGCAGATCTGAATCACCTTGGCTCGCTCTCGTGCGCCTGAAGGAAAGAGTTTTGGGCCCGCAAATTTATGATCAAGGTAATCCAAAACAGCCATTGATTCAGCAATGACCAAGTCCCCGTCGACGAGCGCGGGCACGTGCCCCATCGGATTGATCGACCTAAATTCGGCCTTGTTTTGCGCTCCGCCACCTTGAACCAAATGCACGGCGCAATAGCCATAGTCGATATTTTTGACGGCGAGAGCGAGCCTCACGCGGTAGGAGGCGCTACTTCGAAAATACGAAAAAAGTTTGAGCTTAGACATTTGTCTCCTATGCTGCTATACGAACCCTATGAAATTAGCCAGTCTCAAATCTAAAAGTCGTGATGGGGAATTTATCCTTGTTTCTCAAAACAATCAAAAAGGGGTAAGGGCAGGACGTATTGCGCCATCGCTGCGCGAAGCCGTTGAGAACTGGGTGGATTGCAAACCCAAGCTTCAAGAGCTTTATGCGCAGCTGAACGACGGCAAAGCACCTGAGACCTTTGATATTAAAGCGGATGACCTGCACTCGCCTTTGCCTAGAACATTTCAGTGGGCCGATGGGTCGGCATTTATCCACCACATTAAACTAGTCAGAATGGCGCGCGGAGCCGCCTTGCCCGAGACTTTAGAGACCGTGCCCCTCATGTACCAAGGGGGAGGGGATTCGTTTTTGGCGCCCACCGAAGACATCCCGCAAATTGATTTTGCACACGGAACCGATTTTGAGGGCGAAGTCGGCGTGATCGTCTCGGATGTCCCGATGGGTGTAACTCCAGAAAAGGCGCTCGAGCACATCGTGTTGTTTGTGATGATCAATGACGTGTCGCTAAGGGGGCTCGTACCAGAAGAATTGGCGCAAGGCTTTGGTTTTTTTCAAAGCAAACCCTCTTCAGCGTTTGCGCCCTTTGCCGTGACGGTCGATGAGCTGGGTTCAGCTTGGCGCGATGGCCGAATCCATCTGCCCTTGAACGTCAATTTGAATGGTGAATTTTTTGGCAATGCCGATGCGGGTGCGATGCACTTTCATTTTGGTCAGTTGATTGCGCACGCGGCCCGAACAAGGCCGTTGGCGGCTGGTGCGATCATTGGCAGCGGAACAGTGTCGAACGAAGATCAAGCGCGCGGCAGCAGCTGCTTGGTTGAAAAACGTATGCTCGAGAAAATTCACGACGGAGTTATCAAAACTCCGTTTATGAAAGATGGCGACGTTGTGACCATCGAGATGCTCGATTCTGATTCTCGCAATATTTTTGGCACCATCAGGCAACGCGTTCGCAAAGTTTAAAAATCTAGGCCAACCAAGCGGGTATGAGCCCGATGTTCGATAGAGAATTGGTACGTGTATTGTACTAGTCATTGGCTATTATGCCGGCATTTCGCTTTAACAAGTTAATTGTGGTTATGTTTTTTACAGTTGTCAGCCAATTTGGTCTCCTCATGGTTGGTGAGGAAGTTGGGGCAACTTTATCACCATGTAGCGAAGCATTGGTTCGGGCTAGTTCGAATGACCTGGGGCCAAGATCAGTCAGTGCTCTAGCGATGATTCGGGCTGAAGTAAAGGAAGTTACAACAAAACCGCCGTACGAGAGTGGCAAATGGTTTTGTGAAACGGGAGGTTGCATCGGCTATTCATGGCAGCTGCGTGATGCTTTGATGTCTAAATTTCCCGAGATTTCGATGAAAATGACTGGGCCCCATGCCTATGTCTTTCAGTTAATGCCGGACGGTACCCGCATTATCATTGATCCGACTTGGAAGCAGTTTTACCAAGGTGAAGGTATCGAATCCTTTCCCGATATACTTGTTGTGGATAAGGAGGAATTAGTTGCAACTTTGGTTTCGCTCAACAACCTTCGCGTGGGATTCGATATAAATGGCGACGGGCCGTGGTCAGATCTTAATGCTGAAACAATTCACACGATTTTAACTGAAATTTACGACTTTGCTCCGTAAAAAATTTTAATCAACTGGCCGAGGCCTTCTTTATCAGGGCCTCAGCTTCCTCTGCCGCATGTTTTCTGGCCCAACCCACCCGTCTTTTTTCAATATGTTGAAATAGACAAAATCGCTGTCTGGAGCCAATAGCTTTCAAACCAGATCCTTCCTATTTGCCGGCATACTCGATTTGCCTATTTCGACATATGCTCAAAAGATGACCCCTAAAAAATGCGGGTGGCTATGCTCAAATGACTGGCTATGCATTTGCAATCTCGCACTCATATATGCCCCAGTTATTCGTATTTGCAAAAATCTCGAACCCAAGATTGAAACCACCCTTTAGACCAAGTGGCTGTAAGGTGACGTTCTGAAATTCTGATTTTTTGTCCATTGGCTGCGCAATCGGCACCAAGAAAACCGTCTGAACTTACGTTGCCACATTTTTCAGCTCGAGCATCACAATAAATGTCGGCGCTCGCGCCTTCGCCGATCAGCTGCGTGCAACGGGTAAACCCAGACATAGGCACACACGCGTTGTCACTTAACATTTTATCTACGAGTTGTTCACAATCTGCGTAAGTCCTAAGCGTGCATCGAAACTCTAGATCTAGGGCATGTGCAGATGAGATCGCACTCAGAATCACAATCAGGGTCGAGATAGCAAATCCACTCATAAATTTCATATATAAAACTCCTTCGTTTTTTAATTTAAAATCCCAAATTCAAATTTAAAGATGGCTCACATACATCATCAAACTGGTCACCAAAGTCATCACTCGAGTGAAAAGCAATGCCTTATCTAATTTTTTGAGCCGTGGACGCACTTCGCTCTTGCCTCGATAGAGCAAGTAGCCCGTTCGAATCGTCACCACATAGAGCACCACCGTGCTCACGGCAAACGGCAGATGAATCATCAGTAAAATGGGCATTCCGGGATTGATTTTATTCAAGGCATCCCTTAGGCAAACCAGTGCGGCGATCAAAATCAAGTCGGCGCCAAACGAGGCGCACATTATTTTTGCGTGCAAGCGATTGTTTTTAAAGCGAAGCGAGCGGCCCCATAAGAACAGACACAGAATTAAAAAGCTCGCCAGGTTTGCAATCATCGTTTTCTACTCGCAGGTTATGTCTTTAAATTTTTTGTTAGCAATGAGTGTGTCTATATAGCTGTATTCAGCAAAATCAAGATTTTCTGTCAGTCCAGTGGGGATTGGCAAATAACCGGTGAAAACATCGAGCAGCCGCCCCGAAACTGTTAAATCAGAGCCTTCATCGCGCCAGCTTATTTCGGTGGTCTCTTTGCTGACCAGCCCTTCGGTTTCACGTTTGCAAAGTTTGGTCTTACCGATTGGTCTGAAAACTGTGATGCTAAGTGAGTTATTTGCGCCAAGTGAGTAAGACCGGATTTCATTGTCACTACCCTCGAGTTGCAGAACTAAAAACCTGGGGCCTTTTTCAATCACCGAAAAAGCCATTCCGGCAGTTTTCGAGCGAGCCGTTCGAAAGCTTCCCTTTTCACATTTCTCATCGAGGTCCTTTATATCAATAAGATTTCCGATCGAACCGTCAAGAATTTCGGGGCCAGTTGCACTAAATAGCGTAGAGACCCATTTTTGAACTAAGAAATACTGAGCAATCTCCATCTTATGCATGTCTTCAGAGGTACTTGAATCACTCGTGTAGCTAAAGTCTCGTGGTGATGGAAAGCGACCGATGTCTAAATCTGCGGTGTGAACGGTTAAAAGATCGGTCTTAGATTCAACGAGCAACTTAGGCAGCTTGTCGACTCTTAGGCATTCGCGGCCCACCAGCACGGCGGGTTTTTTAGAGCCAGTGCCCTGCAAGCGAGAATCACCATTTAACTTTTTGTCGATCTTCACGCGGCCGCCGGTTTTGTCGCAACCCACTGAGAGCCACAGCGCCGGCATTAAGGCGATTAACGAAATCGCAGTTCGAGTGGTGAGTTTCATTTTTGTCCTCCGGTTGGGTGGTCCATTGAATTCAAAATTTCAATTGCTTTGCTCAGGCTCAATTCCATTGAGGTCAATTCGATGTCGGGCACAATTCCGATTCCATCTGTAGTCTTTGCCTCAGGTGTTAGCAGCAATGCAGCGGTGTGGGCCAGTCTAAAATCGGAATAATCTTTCATTGCGGAGTACTCTTGCACTGAGCCCTTTCCAAAGGTGCGCTCGCCCACGAGCTTGGCTCGTTTATGACTGGTCAGGGCGTTGGCTAGAATCTCAGACGCGCTGGCTGTGTCTTCGTCCACAAGCACCACAAGGGGCTCCGTGCTGATTGGCTCTGAATAGTTATCGACCCAATCGATATTTTCTGTGTCTATGGGCTCGCGGAGTTGGACATATTGGCCGAGTCTGGGGATTTGAGAAATTAAGGCGCGCGAACCCATAACGGGGCTGGCGTCGACAAAAAGGCTAGCCACACACACGGCCATAAATTGCAGGCCGCCCCCGTTGCCGCGTAAATCTAGAATCAGTTTTTCCGCTCCTGCTGCCTGAAGCGTTTTAATTCCATCCGCGACCTCTGTGCAAGTCTCGTCGTAGTCGAAGCTTCGAAGACCAAGGTAGCCAATATCAGGTTTCACCATTTGGGTTGAGAGGATAGGGGCGTAGGCGGCGCCTGGAGCGACTTCGAAATCAATAATTTCTCGATTCTCATTTTCTTGGGCGAGGTTCAATTGGCCCAATTTCTTTTGTTCACGGCTCTTAGCGCGCGCGATTCGAATTTTTAGCTTTCTGTAATCACCTGTTCCAAACAGCTGATTGACTTCAATTGAACTCTTGTTGGTGACGTCATTCGCGGGCTCATTGTCAAACTGTAGGCGCAGGAGTTCGTCTCCGGCCTTTAAGCCCTGTTGGGCGGCCGGGCCATTGGGGTAGACATCAAGTAAAAATGGATGACCATCGATCTGGTCAATTTGTATTCCAAGGCCTTTGTAATTGGCACCATTTGCTGATTGTAAATCCGAAAATTGGTCAGCGGCCATGATTCGAGCGTGGCTGTCGAAGTGCCCCAGGTGAGCGTTCACGGCGGTCACTTCGAGCGCCGCGCGCGGCATATTTGAGGGTGTTTGTTCAATGAGGCTCTCAATTTCCTGAATAAATGAAAGGCGGTCAGATTTGGTTTGATCAGGAAGGTCTGAAGTGTTGGTTTTGGCGAAGTTTAGGTTCAGCTCTGGCAAATTCAGTTCAGTACGAACAGCGTTGAGTGCTTTGGCACACGAGGCGAAGTACTCTTTTTCGCTATAACAAGAGTCATCGTTTAAAAAGCTAAATAAAAGTTCTTGGGGAAAGCGGAGCCGACTCCAATACTCGAGCTCGTCTGGGCCAATCGCCCATGCCGAGACCGCGAGCATTCCGAGCCACAATCCAACCGCCCACATCCCTATGCGCCTGATCAAGGTTCGTTTCTCACTTCCGCTGCTTGTATGTTTCGTCAAAGGAGATTGCACAGAAGGTGCCAATTCTCGTCACATTGTATTGAAGATGATCACTGGTGGGTCGGTAGAATCTACAGGCTCGTCAGGATTCTGCGGGGAATTGGCTTTGGTGTGGGCACGCCTCCAATCGGGTGGCGGCGTTGGCGATGCGACTTTGAATATATCGAATTCTGACCATTACCCACTTGCGCGGCCTCGGTGTGCTCCGTCTCCAACCTGCGCGGCCTCGTTACGCCGTGTTCTCGAAACGTGTCCCATACTTGATCCAAAAGGCGGCGGACTTGCGGTCGTGGCCGAAGCCCTCAAGCTCATTGATCCTTAGATAATCTTTGAGGCGCAGCAGCGCCTTGAAACCAAGGACAACGCGTGTGAAGGGGCGATAATCCCAAAATTTTCGTTGCTGAGTTGCCGGTTTTCTCCACCGACTTGTCCCCATAATGGCCATCGCGATGGCCGATGTGGTCGCTCGAATAAAAGGTTTGTAGCTGTACCTATTCGAGAGGTGAACGTGCAGGTGAACATGATTGCCAACGTTGGCGAGCGAAAGAATTTTTACGCCATACTTTTTTGAAAACTTTGAAAAAATCTGCTCGATTCGTTTTTTATGTTTGGGTTTGCGAAATGACCACTCTCCACGCGCAAGGCTCGAGCGCATCACGAGATGCATGGTGTTTCTAACGGCAAGAGGTCTAGGCCTAGCGCGACCTTGCCGAGTATTTCGTAGTTCTCCGCCGTAAGCGCTGTTTTGATTCTTTAGCATGGAGAGTTGAGCTTTTCGCATGTGACCGAAGGTATATAATGGATTGAAGGTGGAGTCAATAGGTGAGAGCACTGGCTGTGGGGGTTGGATGCGTGGTTCGGTGAATTTTGAAAGAAATGAATCTGCGCGTCGGCGAGTTAAGGGCTGTGCAAAATAGCGAAAGCGCGGTCATCAAGGCGCCGAAATTCGCAATGCCTCCACTGAGCGCCATATTTTACCTGCAATGACTTTGCGATGGACATTTCGGGCACTGAGAGTTCATATTCGGGCGAAATGTCAGCTGTGAAAGAAAACTCAATATTGAAAGTTCCCCGTGTCGTCGTTATGGCCTCAGGCGCCGGAAATTTATTTGAAGAGTTAGTAAAGGCCACCTTGGTAGCTAAAGCCCGTCGTGCACACCAGGGCGCACTGATAAATCCTGAGTCATGTGAAAATCAGGACTCGCAGACAAACCCTGTGCTCAGCGCAAATCAAGGCTCGCAGAAGCCACCTTTGCAACCCAACCTAGCCGCAGCAAGTACCCAACAACCTACACAAGCTCCACCACTGAACGCCGAGATTCTCGCTCTCATAACCAACACGTCAAAAGCAGCGGCGATCACTAAGGCCCGCAGCTACAACATCGACACCAAAATCATCGATCCTACAAACTTCGCCAACCACAGTGCCTGGGATTCGGCGCTCGCCGAGCAGCTTCAATCGCTCAAGCCAGATTGGATTGTTCTGGCGGGCTTCCTCAAAAAACTGGGGCCTCAAGTGCTGGCGACATTCAATCGCCGGATCGTTAACACACACCCGGGTCCACTCCCTCAATTCGGCGGACCAGGAATGTATGGCCATCATGTTCACGAGGCTGTCCTGAAGTCGAAACTTGCCGCCACTGCGATCACCGTCCATCTGGTGGATGCAGAGTACGACCACGGGCCCACAGTGGCCACTATGCCGATTCCAATCGAGCCCAGTGAAACAGCCTGGCAGCTTGAGGCCAGAGTCAAAGCCCTCGAAATTCAGTTTTACCCCAAAGTTCTCAATGATTTAATGTCGGGACGTATGGCCGTCAGTTGACCAATTGCGCTTCAGTCATGTACCCGAGAGTATTATCTTAGGAGGGACATTATGCGGCGCACGATTTTGCCTTTGGCCGTGCTGGCTTCGGCCTTTGTTTTAGGATGCACCAAGAAGTCGACAACATTTGATCCGAGCTCAACCGCGACTGAGATTCGAATTGGACAATTTGGTTCGCTGACCGGAGGCGAAGCCACCTTTGGACAATCGACAGACAAAGGTGTTCGTCTTGCTATTGATGCGAAAAATGCAGCGGGCGGCATTAAGGGCAAAAAAATCAATTTGATCACCGAAGACAATCAGGGCCGACCCGAAGAAGCGGCGGCGACAGTTAAAAAACTGATCACACAAGATAAGGTCATTGCACTTCTTGGCGAAGTGGCCAGCACGCGCTCGCTCGCGGCGGCGCCCATAGCGCAGCAATATAAAATTCCAATGGTGAGTCCAAGTTCAACGAATCCAAAAGTGACCCAAATCGGCGATTATATTTTTCGGGTTTGTTTTATCGATCCGTTTCAGGGGCCAGTGATGGCTCGCTTTGCCTTCAATGAACTTAAGTTCAAAAAGGTGGCCATACTTCGAGATCTCAAATCGGATTACTCGCTCGGTCTTGCGGAGTTCTTCATCAAAAAGTTTAAAGAACTGGGTGGAGAGATTGTCAGTGAACAGACATTTCAAACTGGTGATAGCGACTTCAAAGCGCAATTGACGCAAATTCGCGGAACAAACCCTGACGCTATCTTTGTTCCGGCTTATTACACAGAAGTGGGACTCATCGCTCGTCAAGCTCGCGAGCTTGGAATCAAAGCCGTGCTTTTGGGCGGCGACGGTTGGGACTCACCGAAGTTGTTTGAAATCGGTCAAAAGGCCATTGATGGAGCCTATTTCTCGAATCACTACGCAAGTGAGAGCCCCGTTCCTGCAACGCAAGAGTTTATTAAAAAATACAAAGAGAAATACGGTGAAACGCCAGACGGTTTAGCGGCGGCCGGATACGATGCCGCGCGAATTTTGATTCAGGCTATCGAGTCGGCCCCCGAGTTGACCCCATCGAGCATTCGCGACCAATTGGCTAAAACCTCTGGTTTCGAGGGTGCGACCGGTAAGATCACGATCAATTCGGATCGCAACGCCGACAAAGAGGCTTTCATTGTGCAGGTTAAAGATGGAAGCCTGAAGTTCGTTACTCTTATTGGCCCCTAGCTAAATGGAAGAGTTTGTACAGCATTTGCTCAATGGTCTAAATCTCGGAGCGATCTATGCGTTGATCGCTCTTGGATACACGATGGTGTATGGTGTTCTGCAGCTCATCAACTTTGCCCATTCTGAAGTTTATATGGTGGGCGCCTTTTCGACTTATTATTTCTGCAGGTGGTTTGGTCTTGGCGATTCGCCGGGATGGGGAACCTTCGTGGCCGCTCTTCTGGTGGCTATGTTCACTTGTGCGAGCCTCGGTTTGTTTATCGAGCGATTTTGTTATCGTCCACTGAGAGGTTCACCCAAACTGAACGTCTTGATTACGGCCATTGGCGTGAGTCTGTTTTTGCAATTTTCGGGGCAGGTGGTCTTTGGCGCAGACCCCAAGCTTTTTCCCCAGGTGCTAGAAAACCAAATTTTGTTTTCGGTCGGAGCGATTCGCATTCAGCTTTTTGACGTTACCATTTTGGGCACCGCACTTTTCGCGATGTTGTCGTTGAATTATTTTATCGAGCACACGCTCACGGGAACGGCCATTCGGGCTGTGAGTTTTTCGCCCAAACACGCCACACTTATGGGAATCAACGTCAACCGAATCATTATGGTCACGTTTGCCTTGGGTAGCTCCTTGGCGGGAGTGGGTTCAGTTTTAGTTGGGCTCAAGTACCCAAAGATTGATCCACTGATGGGCCTACTATTTGGCCTAAAGGCGTTTGTGGCCGCCGTGCTCGGCGGAATCGGCAGCCTGCCAGGCGCCGTTGTTGGGGGCCTGCTTATGGGCCTAAGTGAAGAGATGGTGGTCGCGTACTTGTCGAGTACTTACCGAGATGCGCTCGCGTTTGGAATATTGATTTTAATCTTGCTTGTCAGGCCGGCTGGAATCTTAGGCCAAATCCGAGTGGAGAAAGTCTAATGAAACCACTGCGCGGCTGGCTCATTGTGATTGCAGTCGCGTTTTCGGTGGCGATTGTTTCACGCTACAACTTGAACGCCTACTTGCAGCAGATTCTTTTTTACGTCGCGATCAATATCGTACTGGCGACCAGCTTGAACCTGGTGAATGGATTTTGTGGCCAGTTCTCATTGGGGCATGCCGGGTTTATGGCCATTGGCGCCTATACCAGTGCCGTCATCAGTTTGCAGTTTGTGCCGCTTGATGGCGCTTTGGCTATTGCCGGGTTTCCGTTGTTTGCGATCTGCGGTGGATTGGCGGCGGCCGTTGCGGGCTTTCTTGTCGGAGTTCCATCACTGCGACTGCGTGGAGACTATCTGGCCATCGTGACATTGGGCTTTGGCGAAATCATTCGCGTCGTCGTGCTAAATATGGACTCTGTCGGTGGGGCGCGCGGCCTTTACGGTATTCCTGGCGATACCGATTTTTTCGCCTGTGTTCATGCCTTTTTATGGGCCGGGGCCACAGTGCTCTTACTTTGGCGACTTGTGCACAGCTCGTACGGCCGAGCGCTCATGAGCGTTCGCGAAGATGAAATCGCAGCTGAGTGCATGGGCATCAACACCACACGCACCAAAGTCATGGCGTTTGTCATTTCAAGCTTTTTTGCGGGAGTGGCCGGCTCATTGTTTGCGCACACCACTAACTCTCTCAATCCAGCAAGTTTTCAGTTCATCAAGAGCGTCGATGTGGTGATCATGGTGGTGCTCGGAGGGATGGGCAGTATCACGGGCTCCATATTTGGTGCATTGTTTG
>JBGSQJ010000359.1:0-10883 GCA_041738165.1 Bdellovibrionales bacterium | reverse complement strand
GCCCTTCATTCTCACCGTCAAGCAACCTGATTTGGGTACAGCCACGTTGCTCTTGATGATTGCCATGACCATGCTGATTTTTGTCGGAGTTCGGAAGTCTATTTTGATGGTGGCCATACTCACCGGAGTGATCGCGGCGCCTATTGTTTGGAATTTTGGACTCAAAACTTATCAAAAAGACCGCGTCCTTACGTTTTTGTCACCAGGAAGAGATCCCAGAGGAACCGGCTACAATTCTATTCAATCAAAAATCGCTGTCGGAAGCGGAAAAATTTTAGGCAAAGGTTTTCGCAAAGGAACACAATCGCAGCTCGAGTTTTTGCCCGAGCGCCATACAGATTTTATCTTTAGCGTGCTTAGCGAAGAACACGGTTTTATTGGCAGCGCGACCACCTTTGGCCTGTTCGTGGTCTTTTATTTGATGGCGGTTCGGATTGCCTCACAAGCTCGCGACCGAGCCGGAGCCTTGATCGTGGTTGGCGTATTGGCGTACATGTTTTGGCATGTGTTTGTGAACATTGGCATGGTCATCGGCATCTTACCCATTGTGGGAGCACCTTTGCCACTGCTCTCTTATGGAGGTTCAAGCCTGCTCGCTACGATGCTAGGCCTTGGATTTATATCATCGGTGGCCTATCGGCGCTATTTATTCTAAATTAAATCTATTTATGCTTGTTGATCATCGCCAAAATGTTTTCTTTGGGATGATTGCCGACAATTTGATCAACTTCTTGGCCATCTTTAAAAAGAATCATCGCAGGAATTCCGCGCACTCCGTATTTTGATGGATTCTCGGGGTTTTCGTCGACATTCAGCTTCGCTACTCTAAGGCTTTCGCCCATGGACTCCGCGATTTCTTCGAGTTTTGGAGCTAAGGCTCTACATGGGCCACACCACTCGGCCCAAAAATCCACAAGCACCAAAGTTTTGGCCTCCAAAACATCTTTAGAGAAATTTTGATCTGTTGTGACCACAATGTTTTTACTAGCCATAAGTCCTCCAGGTTCCAATATTCTTAACTTCGCTAAATGTACACACGCCAAATCTAGACCTGCAAGAGCCTCTAAGCTGATGATGCGGTGAATTAACTGGTTCCAAGTGGCTCAATCCCTTAGGGAATCACTCCGATAAGCTGATGTATGTCTAGCATCCGCCCCCACATTTTAGTCGTCGACGACGACGCCACTCAGGGTCAAGCACTCGCCAAAGCCTTTGATCGCTCTGGTTTTGACTCCACCTGGTGCCCTTCCGCTGCAAAGGCGCTAACGATGGTGAACTTGGTCGACGCCAAGGTATTGCTCATCGATTGCATGTTGCCGCGAATGAACGGCATTGAACTGGCTCTTGAGCTTCACGAGGTCGCCACCGTTCAGCCGCTCGTGTATTTGATGAGCGGAGTTTACAAAGACAAAACCTTTATTCGGGATGCAATAGCTAAAACTAAGGCCCGTGACTTTTTTATCAAACCTGTCGATTTGCCAAGTTTGATCGACGAAATTCGTCGGACGCTTCAAAATACTGAGACAAGTGTTTTTTCGCCCTGGCTCGAACTCTACCGAGGAAAACCGCTGAGCTCGAGCGAACTGATTCGGCTTTTGGCCGACGATCAATCCATCATGACTGCACATTTACCCATGCTGTATTGGTGCATGTCAGAGGCCAAACTCAGCGGCGAGCTCCAGTTGTCTATGAACGATGGGCGCGTCTTCACTCTTTTGATGTGCCAGGGGCGCATTTTTTCAATTCAAACCCCAGATACAGAAACCTACTTTGGTGCGCTCGCCGTGAGCTTTGGGTTTATCACTCCTGAAGATCTCTATATTGCCTTAAACACTCCCGGCAAAAAACGATTGGGTGAAAAATTAATCGACGGAATGAGCCTCAGCCCGCACGCGCTACAGGTTATCTTAGACGAGCAGTTGGCCCTTCGCTTAAGCCAGACCATTGGCTCTGGCGCCGTAGCCCTGCAATGGAGCACAAAAACATTTCCAGATCCTGAGTGTTATCTCAAAAAAGACCGAATCGATTCATTGATAGATGATTGGGTGGTCTCGAAACTCAATTCAAGTGAAATTGCCGAGGGAATTCGGCCCTGGAGTCAAATTCAAGTTGGCGATTCAGCCCTTGGAGATTTTTTGCTCGACTCTGAGGGAAGCCAAATCACAAAGCTTCCCAAACTATTGAATTCCCTCATCCGTCGCGAGGTCTCATTGAATCCGAGCGCCACTTCTGATGACCTCTCTAGGCTTGAGAGCCGAATGGATCGCCTGCTCGCCGACTTTGCCGAACGCAATCACTTTCAAATTCTGGGTCTTAGCGAGCGGGCTCATGCCAATGAAGTTCGAAAGGCATTTTTGGAGCTCAGCCCTTATTATGACCCCAGTTCACTCCCTGACAAAATTTCGCCAGCTGCCAAAGAAAAAGCCAAAAGAGTTTATCAGCTGTTTTGCACGGCGAAAGACACTCTGACCGACGATATGGCACGCGAACAATACGTCAATTTATTGCGAACGCATCGAGCACAAAAACGCTTTGAGGCTGAGCCAAAATTCAATGTCGCGGTAATGGAATTGGAGAATGAGCTCTACGAATCGGCCGAAAAAAAGTTTCAGTCGCTTTTGAGCGATGGAATTGACTACAAAGATCTCAAGGCGTACCGCATTTGGGCTGGATTAAAGGTGAATCCGAGATTTAATAAAATTCGTTTAGAACAAATCTCGCCTGAAGAGCGTCAATCGCCCGTGTTCCATATGGCCAAAGGCGTGGATTACACCAACAAGGGTCAATTTCAGGCCGCAGTGAAGGCATTTCGAACAGCCTACGCCATCAATCCGAGACTCAAATTGGCGCGCAAGGAATTAAAAGAACTCTTCAAAACCATCAAACGTAAACCTCACCATGCCGCCATCGCCGAAGACATTAAGCACTTCTTAGAATCCACATCCACCTCTAAAAAAAGATCGGCGTAGAAGGCCTAGCCTTTATTTTTAAAGAGCTGCCGGACAAACTCTTGCCTTTGCCGCTCGAGCTCGGCCTGAGTTTCGGTCGGCTTTTGTGAACGCAATTCTTTGACTTGCTCCTCAACTCGCTTGACTGAAAAGCCGGAGTTCGAGGGCATGTCACCTTTCAAGAACTTAGAGTATCTCTCGGCACGATCTTGCGAAGACATGGCGCTTGGCTCCATCGACAAGTTGGACGATGAAGTATGAGACCGCGCTAAACTGGGCTCATCATCGGCCGGTGTGTAATTCAAATCTCGAATGCCACTCGATTCGGCAGTCTTCGCACGCAGCTTTGCGTACTTGTCGCGCAGAATTTCTGAGTCCAGTTTCATACTCTCAGATATTTGATCGAGCAATTTTGGAGTCGAAACCGGGCTCTCAATCCAGCGAACATACTCAGGCGCCTCAATAGGCCTTGAACCAGTCGGTCTAGTGAGAATCACATGAGGTAAGCCTCGTCTACGGCTCACCCCTCGGCTCAATTCGAGGCCATTCACTTGGCCTCCGGTGCCGGTCATTAGCAAAATGTCGGGATTCATACGCAGTAGCGCCTCAGACAAACCTCGAGGATGGGGAATGGAGTCGACATCCATACCTAGTTTTTTGAGTACCGTCTGTAGGTACATACGCTCGCCGTAATCTTCGATGACTAACAACAATCGGACCATCGGTCTCATTATCTTCGCTCTAGCAAAGCCGGGTCAACTCGAAGCCTAGACAGAGGCCCTATTCACGTCTATAAACGACTGAGCTACAATCAACTGACCCGAGTCACCAAGAGGTGTTTTTATGACCAATAGCCCCAAACAGCGTACCGAGACCGTCGAACTTCCCGCCAGACGGTTTGTCGTCGATAGCGCCAAGCAAAAGATCAATGTGGGGCAGAATCAACCCTTAGCGCTCATCTCTGGACCTTGCGTGATCGATTCAAAGGAACTGATTTTTGAAACGGCAAAAGCCCTGGTAGAGATCACGCAGCGACTCGGAATTGGATTGATTTTTAAATCCTCCTACGAAAAAGACAATCGTGGAAGTGCGACCAATTGGCGCGGGCCAATGAGCGACGAAGGACTCGCCATTTTGAAAAGCGTACGAGAAGAGTTTGGAATTCCAGTGCTCACAGATGTTCACCGAGTTGAAGATGTCGAAAAGGTCGCCGAGTTTGTCGACGTTCTACAAATTCCTGCCTATATGTGCCAACAAACTTCGCTCGTCTTGGCGTGTGGTGAAACCGGCCGGCCCATCAACATTAAAAAGGGCCAGTTTCTGGCGCCCGAAACGATGGACAGCGCCGTTGGTAAAATTCGCTCGACTGGCAATCAAAATGTATTGCTGACCGAGAGAGGCGCCTGCTTTGGATACAACAGGTTGGTGGCCGACATGCGCTCTATACCCGTGATGCAGTCACTAGGGGCTCCAGTTTGTTTTGATGCGACCCATGTTGTTCGCCTTTACGGTATCTCAAGTTCTGACCCAGCTGGTGGCGAGCCCAGGTATGTTCCACACCTCACACTTGCGGCCGTCGCAGCCGGTTGTGATGCCCTATTTCTTGAAACTCACCCACGGCCCATGACGGCCAAGTGTGATGCGGCCTCACAATTGCTGCTCAATCATATTGAACCCTTGTTAAAAATGTCTATGGCCGTTCGAAAGGCCATTGGCCAACCTGAAAATGTGGGAACCTTCGACAGTTCGCATCTTACTTAATACAGGAGACATGTTCATTTGAAGGGACTGCTGGCATTTCGCTATATCTTTTTTGAGATACTGCCTGCATTCCTCATGGGTGTTATGATTTTTGTCGGCATCCTGCTTATGTTTCAAGCCCTCCGGTTGACAGAGTTTGTGCTGATTCACGGCGTGGGCATGCGAACGATCATGATGATCATGCTCTACCTGAGTATTAGTTTTTTGCCCGTCATTTTACCTATGAGTTTGCTCTTTGCGGTCTTACTCACCTATGGCCGCCTGTCCAACGATTCCGAAATCGTCGCGTTTAAATCTTTGGGACTCAACATGGTTCAATTGACATGGCCGGCTCTAATAATTTCTGTAGCGGCAACTCTGATGTCGATGCAGACCTCATTTTACCTAGGACCTTGGGGCAACCGAGGGTTTGAGGTATTGATCAATGATCTGAGCCGGCAAAAGGTCGGAGCCACTTTAAGAGAAGGCGTTTTCTCTGAAGGTTTTTTTGATCTGGTCATCTATGCCAACAAAGTAGATTCGAAGTTGGGACATTTAGAAGACGTTTTTATTTACGATGAACGTGATCCTAAATCTCCGGTGACGATCATCGCGAGGGCCGGTCAGATTTTGCAAGAATCCACCCGAGAAGGAAATCTGGGTCTGTTGAGGTTGACCGATGGCAACGTCCATCGCACCCATCAAAGCACTTACACGAAGGTCGATTTTGAATCTTACGACATCACGTTGTTTGATCCCTATCAATTCTCAGAGCGAAAAAAATCGGCACCTTCGCTCACCATCGATGAACTCAGTGATGTGTTAAAAAGTCCGGAACTCGAGGGCAAAGACAGAAGAAAAATGGAAATTGAGTTTCACAGACGATGGTCACTTTCTGGTGCCTGTCTCATTTTTGGTTTGCTGGGTGTGGGACTTGGAACTGTGACCAACAAGCGATCAGCCAGCGGAAGTGGATTTGTAGTGTGCCTGATTTTACTTGTGGCCTACTGGATCTTGTATGTGTCGGCCGAGTCGGCCTCACGCAGTGGCTGGATTCCGGCGTGGCTAAGTTTGTGGTCTGTGAATTTCATCTTCTTTGCCATTGCCCTTCAGAGTTTAAGAAAGAGCTGGCGTTAACGCCTTCTATTGTTGAGCTCGGTCACCACATAGAGATCTTGCGCATCGCGAATCATATGAGCGCCGTCTGAGATGAGATCTAAATTGGCGAGCCCTTGTGACGCCAAAGCTGAAACGGGAAGCGTACAAATAGTTCGGCCCTCGTCGAGAGCCAAGCGCGCAGTCATTGCGGAGCCGCTTTTTTTTTTGGCCTCAACAACGAAGCAGACATCTGAGAGTCCGGCGATCCAGCGGTTTCGAATCACGAAGGCGCTTTTCCAAAGTGGGACGTCCAGCCCGAATGGACTAAGGAGGCAACCTCCTCCTGCTAAAATATCACGCCAAAGGTCAGTGCAATTGAAGGGGTAGGGATTGCAAACTCCGGTAGGCAGAATCACGACTGTTGGCCTTTGATAGGCGACGCTAATTTTGTGAGCCCATTGATCCACGCCCCTGGCTCCACCACTTACAATCCCTTGACCAGATTGCTTGCACCACTGCCCAAGTTCAGTTTGCATCCATCGCAATGTGTCTCGGCTAGGAGTTCGGCTGCCGACTACCGCCAGAAGTTTATGAGTTTTCCATACGGGCTGCCCTAAATAGGCTATGAGAACTGGAAATTTCGAAAGACTATACCAAATATCTGGATAGTCTTCACATCCGGGGTAGCTCCACTTAACCCCTCGAGTGTGCGCCACGTGAATTTCACTCTCGGCTTCAACCCACCACGGGCTAGGTATTTTTGAAAACTGCATGGCGGACTCGGAGCTACCTTCAAACACCCAATGTGCCGAGTTCGGATTCTGATCATTAAATTCTGGACTAAATATTTTTTCGAATTGCTCAGCTGTTGGGTGCAGGCCTCGGCGCTGAATGGTGATCAAGAGGGCCAATCGATAGTTCATAAGGCCTCACCATGCAGGCCCTATGCCTTGGCTTAGAGTGAACTAAAAATCGTCTTCGAACTCTTCGGATTCGAAATCCGAATCAGAATCCGAATCCGAATCGGGATTGCCGTATTCTATATCCAATTCGTCTAGCGAATCTCCATCTGGATCAGAGCGAGAACTCACTACGTTCGAGACATCCGTCTTGTCGCCCTGCTGGAGTCCGTCTCGAGCCTGTAGCACGACGGCCGTTGCGACATTCGGGCCGACCTCGACGATTTTGACTCTGCCAGATGCCACCGGTGAATATTTAACCGCCACATCCACTCTAGTTTGGCGATCCACAAAGACATCGAGCCTTTGCCCCTCGCTCAATCCATCATTTGAACCCTTATCTAAAAACACCAATTCACCAGGTCCGAAAAGAGCACTGGATTTGTGTTTTGCACCCCCAATGATTTGAGCTTTGGCCGACGCCATTGGGCCTTTGTCTTCGATATTGATAGCTCGCATCTTCCCTGGGATTAGACTGACTTTTCGATCACTCAGTGAAGCCACACGCAAAATAAGCGCTCGATAAAAATCAAACTCATCGTTGTCGCTGCGATCTCGAGACTCCGAATCCAAAGTGGTTGGCTCGATTAACTCGATTTCGCCCACCACTTCGACAATGTGATATTTGCCATCAATATCCATTTTTTTAGGAGTCGTACGCTCCACAGTTCCGGCGTCGTGCACCATCAAAAGTCGCTGTCCGCGTTGGCCTTCACCGCGATTCATTTTCACATAAACATATTGATTGACTGTGGGCAAACCCGCCAGAGTTTCAGTGAAGTCATAGTGGCCTATAGGCTTTAAAGGTTCCTCTTGAACATAGCCGGTCAACCAAGATGTGGTGATGAGCGTGCGATTGATGTTTCCAATCTTCGACCAATCGGCCTGTACTTTGACCTTGGAGTTGCTTTTATTTACCGCTTCCCATTTTGGAAAGCTCGCCGGAATGTTGATAATCGGGCGGGGCCTTATTTCGGGAGGTGGAATGCGAATCTCGCCCGATTCGCCTTGATTGGCAGCTGCGAGTTCGACTCCGCCAGTTCCATTTTCTGAAAAACGAAATGCCGGAGTCTCCTCTTCAGAGCCCAAAATAAGCTGCAGTTGATGACCCGGCCGAATAAGGTGAGGATCTTGAAGGCGCTGGTTGGCCGCCCAAATTCTTGGCCAATAGTGACCATCGCCATAGAGAAGGCGACTCAAGCTCCACAAACTGTCTGACTTTTGAATTTTATAGCTTTCAATCCAACCCGACAAAGGTTGGTTTTCACTCCCCATTTGCTGACGCACTTTGAACACTTCATTTAAGCGAAGTTCATAGTCCAAATCAGGCGGGTCAAACTGGGCGGCAAATGCCATCGTAGCGATGAGCGGAATATAGGTAGAAACCAAGACTCGGTTGAATTTCAAAGTCGACCTTTGCCTTTCTGGCCAATGGCCGTCTGGCCGATGCGCAGTTGAAAATGCGCACGGTCAGATTCAACACTTCCCGGATAAGTCTTCAAAAGTCGATTCCACACTCGAGAAGCCTGATTCGTGAGCCCCAGCTTCTGATAGGTCGAACCCATTGCAAACAGCGCCGCTGGCCTCTTATTGGATTTTTCAAACCGACGATCGACAAAACTAAATGCTCGAAGGGCTTCACCATAGCGACCCGAATCAAACTCGAGCCTACCCAGCATATAATAGACATTGTCCAAATGTATGCTCGCCGGATACTTGCGCTCAAGCAGGCGCTTTTGCCTCACCAACTCCTCAATTTGACCCTTTCTGAAAAGCTCAACGATGCGGATGTAGATCATTCGCTCTCCCTCGGGAAAGGCGTCGATTTTTTTGCTCGTTGCGGCCAAAGCGATTGATGGACCTAAGAAAATGAAACAGATCACTTTGACTAGATGCATTTTCATAATGAACCCCCTACTTTGAAATCATAGATCACTGTGTTGTTTTTGCAATAAGTGATGAAAGATCAAGCAGGTGATGCGTCGACTCAAAATGTGAATGCGCCTAGTTATTAGGAAATGGTTAAGATTTATCCACAGAGATTGTGGACTTCCCACTAGGCGGCGAGTCTAGACCTCCGTACAGTCAAGGCTTTCAGCGATTTGCGTAATCATTGAGCATGCATAAATACTCGTAATTAAACAGCTAATCGTTACGTTTGGTGGTGAACCGACATAAAAATTAAGCTTCTTAAATCAGACAACCGGATACTCGGACCTTAAGTGCCAACAGATCCTTAAAGAATTCCTCTCTATAACTTGCAATCTCATCAAAAAATGTCTGATGAACTCTTATTGTCTGGTCAAAGGATATGCCTAAGCCTATTGCCGAGCACGCCCAATCTGCCTCTTTATGCAGCTATTTTGTGTGGAAAGAATCTTCCGTTCGATACGCAAACAAGACTCTTTATGAATTTAGGACTGATCCATATTCTCGTGGTGTCGGGCGCGCATCTTTCATTTGTCGATAAGTGGGCTCCAAAAACTGTCCCGCATTTGCGCTGGATTGTTCTTCTCGCCTACTCATATCTCACTGGGTTTGGCGCACCCGTTGTGAGAGCTTTGGTTCGCAAGGGATTGGGCGAAGTCACAAAGTCCATAGTGATCAGTCCCATTCAGCTTGAAGGACTCACTTCCGCGATTGTCATTCTCATGTTGCCTAGCTGGATTGGCTCTTCTTCGTTTCAAATGAGCTGGATGTGCGCTTTGGCGCTCTCTTTGCCAGCTCGAAGCCGAATGCGATCTCATTGGCGGGTTGCAATCGCCTGCTACGCGGCCGTACTCGGTTATTGCTGGACATCTCCAATATCGATTCCTGTCAATGCCCTGCTCGTTCCGATTGTTGGCTACTGGCTTTTCCCCTTGTCGATGCTGGTTTTCACAGGAATCGAACCCCTCGTTCATTTTTCAGATTGGATCTGGAACACATTTATTGCGCTCTTAAACGCATTGCCAACAACCACACAAAGTGAGTTTGGGGTCAGTCCGAGGTGGTTTCGGACCTTGCTTCCTGTTGTTGCCAATTTGTTTTTACTTTTTCTGGAGGTTTTATTTCGAAAGCGCTATGCGTATTCGTCTTAATTAGCATTTTGCCGATGTCTCTCGTGACCGAGGCAAGGCGCGAGCTCGTGGTATGGTGGGTTGGTCAGGGACTCCTCGTCACTTTGTCTGAGCAAGACGTCTGCACTCACATTGACGCTGGCGGAGAGTACTTCCCAAAGGAATCCCTCACTCGGCTTTGCCAAAATAAGAGAGCGAGGCTTTTTTTAAGCCATTGGGATTGGGACCATATATCATTCTCAAATAAGCTTCGCGCCACAAGCGCCGAGCTTTGTTTGGCAGCAAAACCCATTGGCCCATCTTCACCTCGAAAAATGAACTTCATTAAAAAGCTGCCGGATTGCACTACAAACTCATATTTGGATAAAAAGATCGCCATGAATATATGGACGTGGACACCTATGCAAAGTTCAAAGTCCCGAGCCAATGACCTTAGCCGAGTCGTTGCAACAGAGGGATTTTTATTACCTGGTGACTCACCGATTTCAAAAGAAAAAATCTGGGCAAAACAACTGCCTGATCCTGAGAAACTTCACACACTGATCGCAGGTCACCATGGCAGCCAAACCTCAAGTTCAAATGAATTGCTCGGTAGGCTTAAAAACACGAATCAGGTGATCATCAGTGCCAGAAAAAAACGCTTCGGCCACCCCCACCCAAGTGCGGTTCGAAGACTAAGAGCCCACAAGATGGCGGTTCTAAGAACAGAAGATTGGGGCAACCTGCGGTTTCAGCTGGCGCCCCACTTCAGTTTAAACGTTAACAACCCCTAGGCGGGTTTGTAAGGCCGATACTCCATATCAAGATCCTTGGCGACGGGTTCATAAACCACGTGACCGCCATAGACATTAAGACCTTTAAACAAGGCTGGATCTTTAGAAATCGCCTCTTCAACGCCAAGCTCAGCGAGCATTGAAGCGTAGCGAATCGTCGCGCTCGTCAACGCATAAGTTGAAGTACGCGCGACCACCCCGGGCATGTTGGGAACACAGTAGTGAATCACTCCATCCACTTCATAGGTAGGCTGAGTGTGACTGGTGGGCCGGCAAGTTTCAATGCAACCGCCTTGGTCAACCGCC
>JBGSQJ010000321.1:0-1802 GCA_041738165.1 Bdellovibrionales bacterium | reverse complement strand
ATTTAGTTTACCTAGCTGACTAAGTGCGAGCCAGGCGACCACGGGGTGGGGCCTAAATTTGAGACCGAAGCTGATGCCTTGAAAAAGTTTAAGCCGCTTTGAAAGCCTTCGGCCCGGATGTGCTAGGGCTTCAATATTTTGAATGTATTTTTCATTGGCCGCCCAAATGACCCCGCCTTCACCCGCGGCTAAAAGTTTACTTTGCTGAAGACTGTACACTGCCACGTCGGCGTAGGATCCAACCTCTCGCTCCCTGTAGGTAGATCCGAATGAGTGGCAGGCATCGGCCAGCACCTTAAGACCATATTTTTTCTTTATTCGATGAATTGCAGAAATGTCCACAGATTGTCCAAATAGGTGAAGTGCATAAATCGCTTTTGTACTAGCGCCAATGTAATTTTCAATTTTATTGCAGTCGAGTAAGAGCGTGGTTTCATCAACCGGCACAAAGCGAACTTTCAAGCCGAGAAAGTGTGCGGGCATTACGCAGGCGTGAAATCCAAAAATAGGGTAGAGGATTTCGTCTCCTGGACGTAAACCTAACGAAATCAGAGCGCTTAATATGGCTGAGGTGCCGCTTTGTGTGAGCAAAGAGCTTCCGTCACCCATCATTTTTGAAAAACTCTCTTCGAAGGACTTTATGATTCCAGATTGGTCAGGAATAGAAAGTTTAGCTGTTCCGACAAACTGGGCGAACTCTTTGAGGTCGCGAGAGTCTAAGACCGGACCGTAAAACCTCGTGCGAGGATCAAAATTCGAATTGTTCTTTGATGTGCTCACAGGCTCTCCAGGTTAAGGCCAAAATAGTCAGAGTAGGGTTTTGGTAGCCGCTCGTTGTAAAAGCCGCACCATCAGTCAAATAAAGATTTTTGTAGCCCCAAACCTGATTGAATGGGTTAAGGCATGAGTTCTCGGGCGTTCGGCCCATGCGAGCTGTTCCAAGCTCATGATTGTTTTTGCCTGGCGCCTGTAGTTCAGAATTTATTTTGAAGTCTCCGAGTTCCAATTTTTCTGCCACCTTTTTTAGGTGAGAAATTTGTGCCTCGAGCATTTGTATCTCATGTTCTCTATATTGATAGTGGATATTCAATTTTGGCCTTCCAAATTTGTCCAGCGCGACAAAGTCAACCAAAGCCTGATTTTCAAAATAGGGCAGATCCTCCCCAAAAGTATTGACCTTGATTTTATCTAAGCTTTCTTTGATGCGAATTTGTAGGCCCCAGCCTCGGCACTTGTCGCCTTCACCATGTAGAGCTTCTTGGTTGTGACAATAGATCAACTCTTCAGGTTTACGAATGTAAGCCTCTTCGGTAAAAGGAGTCGACAAAGCGGCACCCTTTAAATGAGTCATTAAATAATGTCCGAGTCCATGCCCAGAAACCGCCCGATCAGAATTCGCTAAGTTTTTTGACGCCTGCAGAATTCGAGTGGACTCAAGAGTTGAGGCACATAGCAAAACACATTTTGCCGTAACCGCTTGCGGCGTCATCGTTAGTCTATCGACGTAGTGCACGCCCTCGGCCCTCTCAACATTCGAATTGAGACTTAAGTGAGTGACCACAGCATTATGCTGAATTTGAATACCCGGGGCATTGTAGCCACCACTCGCAATCGATGATTCGATCAACTCTAAGTATTCAGCATTTGGGCTTTTAAAATACTTCTGTGGGTGGGGACACAAAATGGCGTCTAACCCTAATGCGCTTTTCAATTTATGAATCAGTTGGCTCTTGGTATCAGACGGTGTGCCTTGAATCTCATAGAGGTTCTCGACTCTGTCGTAAAACGGATTTAAATCCGCC
>JBGSQJ010000314.1:0-13759 GCA_041738165.1 Bdellovibrionales bacterium | reverse complement strand
CTGTCTATGCCAGGCTGGCCTGGGCCCGCGTTGGGGCCGTGCACTCGGTGATTTTCGGCGGCTTCAGCCCTGACTCAAGTGCTGACCGCATCGTAGACTGCGAAAGTGATTTTGTAATCACCGCTGACGAAGGCCTAAGGGGTGGAAAAACAATTCCGCTTAAACAAAACGTGGACTTGGCCATAGAGAAAGCGCCAAGAGTCAAAGCGGTTCTTGTGGTGAAGCGCACGGGCGCCAAGGTGGAATTCAAATCGGGCCGCGACTTTTGGTACCACGAACTCACGAAAAACGCCTCGAGCGAGTTTACGCCTGTCGAAATGGATTCCGAAGACCCTTTGTTTTTGCTCTACACTTCGGGCTCCACCAATAAACCCAAAGGCGTCATGCACACGACCGGTGGTTATTTAACCTATGCCTCGTTTACCCATGAAATGGTGTTCAACTACAAACCTGAAGATGTTTATTGGTGCGCCGCTGATATTGGCTGGGTCACCGGCCACAGCTACATTGTCTATGGCCCTTTGAGCAATTGCGCGACAAGCGTGCTCTATGAAGGCCTACCCACCTACCCCACACCGTCCCGCATGTGGGAGATCGTCGACAAATACAAAGTGAATACGCTCTACACGGCGCCCACATTGATTCGAGCTCTGATGGCACTCGGTGAAGCGCCGGTGCAAAAAACTTCAAGGGCTTCTTTAAAACTTCTGGGTTCAGTTGGTGAACCGATCAATCCCGAAGCCTGGCTTTGGTATCACCGCGTGATCGGGCAAAGCCGCTGCCCCATTGTCGACACTTGGTGGCAGACTGAAACGGGCGGAATCTTAATTTCTCCTCTACCCGGCGCCACAGATCTCAAACCCGGCTCCGCGACTCTTCCCCTCTTTGGCGTAAAACCTGTGATCGTGAGCGAACAAGGCGAACGCCTTGAAGGTGAAACCGAAGGGCATCTTTGCCTTGAAGGTTCATGGCCCGGTCAAATGCGAACGGTCTATAAAGACCATGAACGTTTTTTTAAAACGTATTTTTCAACCTACCCCGGTCTTTACTTTACGGGAGACGGCTGCAAACGCGACAAAGATGGTTACCTTTGGATCACTGGCCGCGTCGATGATGTCTTAAATGTCTCGGGACACCGCCTTGGTACAGCAGAGATCGAAAGCTCACTTGTGAAACATCCAGCTGTTTCTGAAGCGGCCGTAGTTGGATTCCCCCATGACATCAAAGGCCAAGGCGTTTACGCCTACGTCACACTCACGAAAGGCGCTGAGCCCACTGAGGAACTTCGCCAAGAGTTGTTCAATTGGGTCAAAACCGATATTGGCGGTTTAGCGCGCCCCGACTTTATTCAATGGGCTCCGTCTTTACCTAAAACACGCAGCGGAAAAATTATGCGCCGAATTTTGCGAAAGATCGCCTGCAACGATCTGGAGAATGTCGGTGACACCAGCACGTTGGCCGACCCCAATGTCGTCAATGATTTGATGGCTCAGCGATTGAGAGGTTGATTATTTGGCGCTTAGCCGCTCTGCCTCGCCAACGTTTTGACTTAGGCGATTTTAAGTTGCGAAGTGTTCCTTGATCTGCCTAAGATTTAATCAGGCCAAGATGGTCAATAATTTTTAGATAAGGCGGACATGGAAGTGCTGTCTCAATTCTCCAGTAAAATCGCGACTGCTCAGGGTTTGATCAGAGGTTTAAAAATTCTGAACTTGCCGAATTGCATCGCGATTGACAGTAAGTTTCAGGCCGCGATAGCGTTTGAATTGTTAAGAATCTGTCGGCGGTTTTTTGCCCCTCAGATTCTTCAAATGAGACTGAGCCAGAGGGGGTCTTCAGTCTCATACCGGGCAAATATTCCGGAGAGAATTTGAATCGTGTCTTTATCACGTACGAGCGCCCAGGGGCTCTGACGAAGGAACACTATTCGCTCTTCGGCCAAGGGAGGGACAATGTCAGCAGATACATCTTCAGAGATTCAAAAGGAATCTCCATCACTCAAAAAGAAGGTCAAGACAAAGGTTATGACGAAGACCTTAGACCTCAACACCAAAGGTGATTCGGATGTGTCAGCAGATGGGCCCATAGTGATGCGCGTTCGAAAGCGCGACGGCACGCTTCAGCCCGTGGATGTAAACAAAATCGTAAACGTCGCTCTGGCTTGTTCAACTGGCCTCAAAGAGGTCGATCCCATGCGTGTGGCCGCCAAAGTGATCAGCGGTCTTTATGATGGAGCCAGCACCAAAGAACTCGACAATCTCTGTATCCAAACCGCTGCCCTATTAATTGGCGAAGAGCCCCAGTACTCTCGCCTGTCGGCCCGACTTCTCGCCCGCTATATATTAGAAGAAGTCACCAATCAAAATATCCGAAACTTTCATGACTCAATCACTGTGGCTTACCAAAAAGGCCTCGTGAATCAAGAGAACTACGATTTTGTTCGCGAACACAAAGAGGCTCTCAATATTATTGTCGATGACTCACGCACCAATCGCTTTGAGTATTTTGGCCTGAGAACCGTTTATGATCGCTATTTGCTCAAAGACCCTGTGAGCCGGCAAGTGATTGAAACTCCTCAGTACTTCTTTTTGCGAGTCGCTTGCGGCCTTGCCAATTCGTTTCAAGAAGCCAAAGAGTTTTATGAGCTGATTTCGAGTTTAGACTATATGCCTAGCTCACCCACGCTCTTCAATTCGGCCACTATGCGGCCGCAGCTTTCATCATGCTACCTACTCGATTCACCGCTTGATGATCTTTCTAGCATTTACGACAAATACAAAGACATCGCTCTTTTGTCGAAGTTTGCGGGCGGCATTGGAGTGTCGTTTTCAAGAGTTCGCTCGCGTGGCTCATTGATCAAAGGAACCAACGGTCACTCCAATGGGCTCGTGCCATGGCTAAAAACCCTAGACTCATCAGTGGCCGCCGTGAACCAAGGGGGCCGACGAAAAGGCGCCGCTTGTATTTACCTTGAAAGCTGGCACTCAGATATCGAAGAATTCCTAGAGCTGCGAGACAACACCGGCGATGAAGCTCAACGCTGTCACAATTTGAATTTGGCCAACTGGGTACCTGACTTGTTCATGCGCCGAGTGGAAGCCGATGCCATGTGGTCACTTTTCGATCCGAAAGACGTGCCTGAATTTATTGATCTTTATGGCGAAGAATTCGAAAAGGCCTATGAAATGGCCGAGAGTGAAAATCGCTTCACTCGTCAGCTGAAGGCGCGCGATCTTTATGCCAGAATGATGAAGACATTGGCTCAAACCGGCAATGGCTGGATGACTTTTAAAGATGCCAGCAACCTAAAATCAAACCAAACTGGTGAGCCTCAAAACGTCATTCATCTATCAAATCTTTGCACAGAAATTTTAGAGGTAACCTCTAATGCTGAAACTGCGGTGTGCAACTTAGGCTCAGTCAACCTTGGCGCGCATGTGGTGGGCGGAAAATTTGATTTTGAAAAACTTAGTCACACGGTCGAAGTGGCCTTAAAGTATCTCGACCGAGTCATCGATATCAATTTTTACCCCATCGGCACGGCCGATAGCTCGAACTTGAGATGGCGCCCTGTGGGCCTTGGAGTTATGGGCCTTCAAGATGTGTTCTTCAAACTCAACATGGCCTTTGATTCTGCAGAAGCGCTTGAGTTGAGCTCAAAAATTCAAGAAGAAATTTATTTTCACGCACTAAAGACTTCTTGTTCATTGGCAGAAAAAGCCGGTCCGCACCCGTCTTTCCAAGAGACCAAGGCCGCTAAAGGCATTTTGCAATTCGATCTTTGGGGAGTAGTCCCTAAAGACATGGAGCGCTGGGAAAAACTGCGCCGCAAAATCAAAACGATTGGGCTAAGAAACTCGCTGATGATCGCCATTGCGCCGACAGCAACGATTGCATCTATCGTTGGAGCTTACGAGGCGATTGAGCCTCAAATTTCTAACTTGTTCAAACGCGAGACTTTGTCTGGCGAGTTTATTCAAATCAATCGTTATCTCGTCGACGCATTAAAGAAGCGCGGACTTTGGAATGATTCCATTCGTCATCAAATTAAAACCAATGAAGGATCGATTCTTAATATCGAAGGCATTCCTGAAGATATTAAGATGGTCTACCGAACTGTTTGGGAGATCCCGCAAAAATCAATGATCGATATGGCGGCAGCACGGGGCGCATTTATTGACCAAAGCCAATCATTGAATCTTTTTATTGAAAGCCCAACAATCGGTAAGCTTTCGTCAATGTACATGTATGCCTGGAAGTCGGGAGTGAAAACCACGTATTACATGCGCTCTCGGCCAGCCACAAAGATTGCCAAAGTGACCAGCCGGGCCAGTGATGAAGGCGTTAAACAATTCACCGACGAAGAAGCGCTCGCCTGCTCTCTTGAAAACCCTGAAATTTGCGAAGCATGTCAATAAGGAGGACTCTGCTATGATTCTCGATCCTGGATTTGATCTCACACTTCGGCCCATGCGCTACCCTGTGTTTTATGAAATGTACAAGAATGCCATTAAAAACACGTGGACTGTAGATGAAGTCGATTTCAGCAATGACATCGTGGATCTTCAGCGCAAACTCACACCCGCCGAGAGATTTTTAATCAATCGTCTGGTCGCTTTTTTTGCAACGGGCGATTCAATTGTGGGCAACAATCTGGTGATCAATTTGTACAAGCATGTGAACTCACCTGAAGCGCGCCTATATTTATCGCGCCAGCTTTACGAAGAGGCTTTGCATGTGCAGTTTTACCTGACCCTTCTCGATAGCTATATTCCCGATTTGGCTGAACGCGAGCGAGCCTTTTCGGCTATTCATAATATTCCATCGATTCAAAGAAAAGCTCAGTACAGCTTTAAGTGGATGGACTCGATCAATGAACTTCATAGGCTTGAAACAGTTGAAGATCGCCGGCGATTTTTAATGAACTTGATTTGTTTCGCCGGAACCATTGAAGGGCTATTCTTCTTTGCGGCCTTTGCCTATGTTTACTTCTTGCGCTCAAAAGGTTTACTCAACGGTCTTGCCACCGGAACCAATTGGGTCTTTAGAGACGAGAGTTGTCACATCGATTTCGCCTATAAAGTGATCGAAACGGCGCTTGAAGAAGAACCCACTTTGCTCGACGATCGCATGCGCGATATGATTGTGGCCATGTTCAAAGATGCCATTGATTGTGAAATGCTCTTTGCCAACGATATTTTAGATCATGGCGTTGCTGGTCTTAGCGGCAAAGACATGCGCACGTACCTTCAGTACATAACAGACTCAAGGCTCGAGCGGCTTGGAATGCCTCATCAGTTCAACGTCAAAAATCCATTTGGCTTTATGGAGCTTCAAGACACTCAAGAACTCACCAATTTCTTTGAACGACGTGTGGCCGCCTACCAAGTTGGAGTTTCTGGCAGCGTGAGTTTTGACGAATCGTTTTGATTTTATTTGTTCTTTTGATACCTCTGCTTTCAGGAGCAGAGGTCTTGTCATATAAGCCTTGCCAAATCGAGGCGATCTTAGAGAATTGCAAGTTTTTTGAAGAGAACTCTGCGCTTGGGCGAATTCCTGTGGGGAATTATTCTATCCCCAATCCCAGATATAGACCAGTTTCTCAAAATCAGATGAGCCAACCCTGGCCGACACCTATAGGCGACTCAGTTTATGGAGGCTATGCTGGTTCGGCATCAGACTTCGAGGAAATCAATGAGCTCCAATTGGGCATCCAGGCTCAGATTCTGTATGATTCAGATTTTATTGGGACTTCAGCATTTAAAATTTCGCTTAGCAACCAGATGAATCTTTCGATTCTGTCTACATGGTATAATGAAGAATCTAATCAATCTTTGGCTGTTGCAATGATTCACTGGCCTCCCACCGACCCCAAAGCCACACCACCGCCCATAACAAAGATTCAATTTGAAAATGAAGTTCTCCAGAAGTTGACAAAAAATTCACGCGAGTCGTTGCTAAAGAAGCTAAAGACATTGAACTCCAAATTTAATTCCCAATTGCATACAAATCAAAACAGCCCGCCTTCCCCTGGAGGTGAAGAATGGGTCAAGCAGATGGAAAAAAAAATTTGGCCTCAGTGATTTAGCAAATAGATCTCGAGTCTTGAAAATTTTCGACAAAACAAAGTCCCTGCTTTTAGATGAAATAGCCAAGGGTCGACCCAAAGAAACCCTTCCAGATCAGGAACGCATTCTTTACGACAAGGTTTTAGGTGTTAGCCTGAACAGATACAGGCCAGACCATTTTAAAGAGAACTCCTGTGCCTATGAGGCGCTCAACGCGTATTACCACGATCCGTCTTCGAGCATAACTCTGTGTCCTTCTTACTACTCAGCTCCGGATGCGGCCCTGGTGCGCGTGATGGCTCACGAAATTGCACACTCCATCGATGTATGCAATAGCCATAGTGTGGGAATACGACTTCTTAAGGCGCCTCAGGATAAACAGAAAGTTTTAGAGCTCGCAAAGAAGGCTCGACTAAACATCGAAAACGTGGCGAATGCATTTGTGAGTCTCGAACAGATTGAAGTGGGGGACACGGTTTACTCTCGAGTGACCTCACCGACGGACGGCGCTGAAATTGAATTCTGGAAAACGCTTGGAATTATTGAAGTCGCAAATACCGGACTCCCCAAGGCGATGACCCCTGCACCTGTTGCAACAAAATGTCTTGCCGCCAAAATGAAGCTGCGACCACCTTCTGCAAAAGAGGCCATTCGATATGCGAATGAAACTTTCATTGCCAAGTCCAGTGTACTTTCTGTCGACAAAGCCAAACTCAACAAGGAATTGGATGAGGCCGTACAAATGGCAAAAATGAATCCTCTTTGCGCAAGCGACCCCAACCGTCCGTCACATTACGGCGAGGCTTCAGCCGATATGTGGTCCGCCAAGGTCCTTGGGCGCTACTGGGAAGAACACAAACCCTCAACTCAAGCCGAAGTTCTTTCTGGTTTTGCCTTTGAAGCGGTCACCCTTTGCCAGGATTCAAGTGTAAGTGGACCTTTAGGCGAGCACCCGTCAATGATCTCACGAACCAATCAGATTTTGCTGGCTGACAAGCGCGTGCAATCGGCACTTGGCTGTAAGGGCGACCCAAACAATTACTGCCTCAATTCTGTTGGTACTCTCCCGCGCAAAAATGCCTCGGGTCGATCGAAAAACTCTTCGGAGGTGATGAAATGAGTTCAACGGCCTTCTCTGTTGCCACCCGCCTTGTTGGATTTATGGGATTGCTTTTGCCAGGTCTGTCATTCGCAGAAATCACTATCCGATGGGGGCATCAAGACACAATTGAAGTTCGATTCTTTGAACAATCGATCCAGAACCGAAACAGAGTCATGCTTTCCATCAGTTCGCTTGGGGGAGGCAAGAGGGCGCGCGTGATCACCCCAGAGCTAAAATCCGAATTGGTGTTGAAGCTCCAAGATAGCATTAAAGAATCGAGAGAAACGATAGCCGAGTCTATTTTGCCGTGTGAAACCCGAATTGAGGTTTTCAATACGGATGGCCCATCGAAACAAATGAAACGGGCAGCCTACTGCCTAGATGATTCCCATCAGAACAGCCACTCGCGCTTCAATCAGTGGATTATAGATATCCAAACTCTGTTCTAAAATCGCAGATCCGTCTTTCGGCGCGCACTGATCACAAGGTAGGCGATCGAGAAGGCTAAAAAACCAATGCTGATCCACTGGCCTCTCGTTAACCCAAGCAACTGAAAACCAATATGAGCATCGGGCAATCTGAAATGCTCACCGGCAATGCGGGCCGTGCAGTAAAGCACGCCAAACCATCCACCAATCACACCTGGCTTTAGCGGCTTTCGCCAAATCCAAAGAAGCGCCAAAAAGACCAGCAGCCCTTCAAAAAGCGCTTGAATCAACTGCGAGGGATACCTCGGCGTTACAAAAGGTGCCAAGGCATTGGCGACTTCCATATGACCTTGCTGAACAGAATGGATGATGGCCTCGATCCCGTCATAAACATTCTGCCGAGCCGATCCATCTCGTGCATAGTTCGTGAGCCAGTTTTGCCAAATCTCGGCGTTCACCTGAATGCGCTCACCTAGCGCATTTTTCATACTCCCCATTTGATCAAAGACCGATCCTAAATCTTTGAGTTTGGCAAATTCTTGGCGCGGCCAAAGCAGCATCTCTTGCGGAAATTTAACGGCCCAAGAAAGACCTTCAGGCGCCGCCCGCCCGTAAAGCTCACCATTGATGAAATTAGCAATGCGGCCAAAAAAGAAGCCCACACTTCCGCCAAAAACAGTCAAATCGATAGCGTGCAAAAACGGAACCTTGTGCCAGCGTCCATAAAGCCAGCAAACGAGCATCACGCCTATAATTCCGCCGTGCGAGGCCATCCCGCCTTCATTGACCTTTAAAACGCCCCAATAGGGAAAGTGCGAGTCAAAACTGACAAAAAGATCAGGAGCATAAAAAAGACAATACCCTAGGCGGCCGCCTGCTAAGACTCCAACGGCCGTGTAGGTTACAAAATCGGCAAGATCCTTTTCAGCGATGGCGCTGCGGCCCCTGCGAACCATCCAAAGAATAGCCAAATACCCAGATACGAAACCTGACAAATAGGCCAGCCCATACCAACGAATTCCGAACGTTTCGGTGAATTGAATCGCAAACGGGTCAAGACTGTGCAAATACATCGTTTCTCAAGGTTGTCATGCCCCCGAAAAATCGTCAAAAGTTCCGACCTTTGACACACGCAGCCTTATTGGCCACAATGGCGACCATGCGTCTTATACTTGCAAGCACATCCCCCTACAGAGCGAATCAGCTCAAGCGCATGGGCTTGGCCTTTAAGAGCGTGGCTCCAAAGGTCGATGAAGACGCATTAAAAATTCAAGAGCAGCATCTCTCGGCCAAAGACCTTTCAAAATTTTTGGCGACGGCCAAAGCCAAGTCATTGCGAGCTGACTTTATGAACCAGGTTATTGTTGGAGCAGATCAAATCGCTGAATTCAACGGAGCGGCGGTTGGCAAACCCGGAACCGAAGATTTAGCGGTTACGCAGCTTATGACACTACAGGGGAAATGGCACACGCTAGTCACGTCAATGACTCTCTTTTACGCCGAACAAGAGCTCTCTTACACCTCAACAACCAAAATCAAACTTCACACATTGAGTGAATCCGAAGCCAGGGCCTATGTTCGAAGAGATCGACCTTTGGATTGCGCCGGCTCCTACAAGATTGAATGCGCGGGCTGGTCACTCATTTCTGAAATTCAATCTGACGACCCGAGCGCCATTGAAGGTTTGGGCTTAATAGATTTGTCTAAGGGCCTAAGAGAATTTGGCTTTTCTTTAAATGAATTTTGGGATCCGAATTCTTAAGCCGCTTTTTTGAGAACGTGAGCGACCACCATTTCGTCTTTGTCGTGCTGGTTCTTTTCAGTTTCAACTTTCGCTTGAATCTTTAGAAACTCAGTCACCAAGTGTGAGTCAAACTGACTGCCTGAGTAGTCTTTGAGTTCTTTGATGGCCTTTTCGATAGGAAGAGGGTTGCGGTAGGGTCTCGCGTTTGTCATCGCATCGTAGCTATCGACAACGGTGATGACCCTGGCAAATAGGGGTATGCGCTCACCTGACATGGCGTTGGGGTAACCCCCGCCTTCCATGCGTTCATGATGATAGCGAATTCCCGGCATTAGAAACCGAAAAAAAGGCACATGCTCAAGATGCTTGATCATCTCGATACTCAATTCAGGGTGAGATTTTATGACTTCGATTTCGGAGGTGTCGAGACGCGTGGGCTTGGTGAGAATCTCAATAGGGATTCGGGCTTTACCTATGTCATGAAATAGACCCGAGTATTCAATCACGGCTTGCTCGAATTCATTCATGCCGAGAGCTTTGGCCAGCTTTCTTGAGCCTCTGCCAACGCGGCAGCAATGATGAAATGTAAATGGATCAATGTCTTTGACCTCATTGAGAAGATCGGTGGCCACACTGAGCGACCAATCTGGGATATCATCCCAAGCCACTAAATCTCCCCCTTTTTGAGACTAAAAGCCCTTATAAATTGTATCGGCGGGGTGAAGACTAGACTTGAAGGCAGATTGCCCAATTCAGAGACATTTGGGCCACGTGCGCTTTTTTGTAGGCAGGCGCCGTCTCATTTTGGGGCAAATTGCACTTACAAAACGACTCCAATTGCCCTGAGTCGTAGGTTAAGCCGGGCCAGCCCGGGAGCGCTGATATTCCCAGACTCCAAAGACTTCCATATCATTTCGAAAGTGATAGTCGAGCAGCCCTCTGAAGTCGCGACCCCAATTGGACACGCGAGTAAATGGTCTGAACTTCCAAAGTCCTCGGCCCATCTTGCGAGCGATAATGGCCGTGAGTGTGCGTACAAACCTTACATAGGATCTTCGATTGGGAATTTTGACCACAAAATGAATGTGATCACGCTGTACGCTTGTGGAATAGACCTTGATTCCAAATCTTAGAGCGTATCTTGAGGTCAGGCTCTTTACCAACAGTCTCGATTTAAAGAGATTGACGGAATGACTCGACTTCAACACGAGGTGGATGGGCCGCCGAGACGACAACGTGCGTGCGAATTGCCGAGTGTTGTTTAATTCACCACCACACGCCATGTTCGGTTTAGATATAAGCGACATTTGCTTCATGTTCAGCTGAGTTGTATCACGGTTTTAGAAAACGATTTTTTCACACTTTTTATTTCGAGCTCGGAATTTCAGATAGGCGCGGAGTGGGCTTCTAGGCGCAAATTTGACTTCGCCATCGCCCGTTAATTTCGCTCGAATCAAGCATGGTGCACCCAACTATAAAGCTGCATGTGCGCCATTTTTGATAGTCAAAATCACTGTCAACTCTAGATTAAAATTAATTTTAGTTATCTATTATTACCAAGATGCCTGCGCCTTTCAGCCTAAAATCCGACAGTTGCGGCAATGGCTCTGCATTGAATTCGCAAACGTATTCGCTCTTTGGCACGAATGTTCACCCTCTGGCACAAATATTGGAGATTCCAACTATAGAATCCAAATTACAGGGAGAAAGCCGATGGCATTCAATCGTGTTGTTCCTATAGTGACAATGTTAGGCGCTCTGGGTGCCGGATTTGCGCACGCAGATACCTTCGAATTTCACACTAAGTCCAACGCTATTGAGACTTATATCAGCTTTAATCTTCAGTCGCTTCAGATAACTGACGCTGCAAAGCTCGACACAGTCATGAGACTCGCGCAAGGCGATACGTCCGGGATTAAACCGGTCAGTCAATTGGATACACCGGTCGTAGAACATTTTGATCTCGGCGACACGCAAACGGAAAAACTTGTCCACATCAATACCTCGGGAAAAGTAAAACTCATCGAAGGCGGAAACATTTCTGACATTCAAATTGTAACATACACCAGCGAACCTAACGGTCAGTCTAGAGTTGTAAGTCAGCCAATCGAAAATGGCGTCCTGATTTCGAGAATCACCCAAGACCACATTTGCGCGATGACCAGCGCACAGGGCGTGGTGCTCGGAGTTCAAGGGACCTGCTCCATAATTGAAATTCATGTTGCAAGTGGCGGCAAATTAAAAGTCTATCGAGACGGTAGCCTGTTGCTGAAATCAAAAGCTGCAAAAGTAAATGCAGAAGAGGTCGCGGCCGCGTTCGAAGATAGTTCGACCGAAGGCGAGAAGTTGTTGGAGATGTTCTTGAGTCAGCCAGGATCGTCTCTGAATGAGTCTCAGATCGCCATGATTTCCAATTCAATATCTGGTTCAAGTGACAAACTTAAATTCATTCGAAAGGTGTCCAATGGGCTGGCCAGCATCACTTCAGTCAACCTCATCGCAATTGTCGAAGGCCTCAGCGGGACCAGCACTAAAATGGATGCACTTCGCTCATTGCAGAACGCTATCACGCTCGACGGCGAATCCTTGATTGTCATAATCAGTGATCTATCTGGAAGTTCTTCTAAGATAGCGGCCTTAAAACTCTTATCTAGCCGCTCAACGCTCTCGTCGAGTCAAGTCACCCGATTGATTGAAGACCTAAGCGGCACGAGCGCCAAACTTCAAGGAATGCGAATTCTTAGCACGCGCCTTTTAGCTCTCGAAGTAACAGATGCGGAACAGCTCCTTGAAGGAGTCAGCGGGTCATCTGACAAACTCGAGGCCATTCGAGTGATGATTCCCAAAATTTCTCGTAAAGATCGCGAACGCTTTGCCGGATTTGCCGAAAATGAAATTTCAGGAACGTCTTCAAAAGAAGAGGCGCGAAGAATTATACTCGGTCAATAGTCGTTTTAGGCTATTCTTTTGGCAAGTCCACTGATTATCTTAAGAGCTCTTTCCAACGCACTAAAAGAAAAAGTGGATTTGCGCCAAGGTCGTTTTGGTTTTGGAATTCGCACCGCCCGTTTTTTCATTGAGCTGACGATATAAAAGCTCAAATTCAAGGCTCGATATATAAAACGAACTGACACCAAACGCTGTCGAAGTCGCACTTCCCTCTTGCAAAGTTCGGTCTGTATTGAGGGTTTCGTAATTCACTTTAAAATAGTTCTCTTCATAAAAACGAAAGCGGTTTTCAAATGTCCACACTGTGCCTTTGTCTTTTCGAGAATTGACAACTTGCTTACCCACTTGCGTGACATCGCCCACGAACGTCCAAAACTTATAAGTGAATCCACCGGTCAGCGAGCTCATCTTTCGCTTTGTCGTTACGCTAAAATTATCGGCCTTGGTGTCCCAGTAAGACCCCGAAAAGAAGGCTCCGAACTTAACAAAGCGCGCCCCCAAATTGAGCACAAACCCATCATCTTGGTTCTTAGCGGAATTCGACATAGGCTTGATATAGTGAAGGTTGACGAACGGCACGTTGGGCGCAGTCCCAATGCTGGCCGACTTATACGCCGAGCGAGAATTGAGCCCCGTGGCCGACGCAAAAAGACTCGTGTGATCGGCCGAGTAATGGCCAAACATGGGCCGATAGATCCCGTACATGGCAAACGAATTGTAAGGCAAGTCATCGACCATCACATAAGCCGAGCGCACCTGAGATTCGGTCGTGTAAGCCTCATCCCACGCCACTCTCGAGGGAGAATTCAAAAACCTAGACTCCCATACCAAATTCACTTTATGAACGGGTTCAGCACTGACTGCCAAATCAGTGGCCATCGGAAACGAGTATTTGCGTTTGGTGCCATTGGTATCGGTATCTAAATAAAAATACCGAAAGTCCAAACCTGCGTTGAAGGGCTGCTCTCTACGAAGCCTCCACGGGTCGTCTTGCGGCATGCGAAGTCTAGACAACGCTAGCGGCTCAACCTGTTTTTCATTGGTGGATCTGCGGTCGTATTCAGACTCGGGCAATCTTGCGTCAGTTTCAACAAGCGCAAACCCCTTGGCGATGGCTTTTTTGAGCACCTTTTTATCTTTGGCCGCGATAAACTTCTTTAACCGCTCGGGGCGATAACGTTGCTCACCGCTCACGGCCGGGCGTTTTTTATTGAGATCATAGCCCTTGATATAGGTGGAGTTGAGCCAGCGCGATTGCGCCCATTTGCCATAAAAATTACGAAGGCCACCGCCATTGGGATTGGTGTGACAGCCTTGGCAAGAAAGCGTGCAGCGACGTTCTTTCGCCTCTACATTGACTCGCCCTGGAGCGTGGCAAGTGGCGCAGTTTTGTGCAAATCGACTCGACATCCAAGGCTCGGCTTGCAGATTCAAAGCCAAAACGGCCAATCCGAGCAAACCGAAAACT
>JBGSQJ010000301.1:0-22771 GCA_041738165.1 Bdellovibrionales bacterium | reverse complement strand
TCCTTGTTGATCGCGACGATAACTTTTGAGCCACTCATACCCGCTAGATGTTGAATCGCTCCCGAAATTCCAACAGCAATGTATAGACTAGGGGCCACGGTTTTACCCGTTTGCCCGACTTGCATACTGTGCGGCACCCATCCGGCATCAGCAACTGCCCGCGACGCTCCAACGGTGGCGTTCAAAGTTTCAGCCATATCTTTTAAGAGCTTAAAGTTGTCTGCGTTCTGCATGCCCCGCCCCCCCGACACGATCACATTGGCTTCGGTTAAATCTGCAGTTTGCGTAGCTCCACTGATCAACTCTTTAAATGAAATCGAATCTACATTTGCCGGTGGATCTATTTTTTTAATGTCTATTTGGGCCCCATCTTTCAATTCTCCTAAAGGCAATTGATTGGGGCGCATAAGGGCCAGTTGATAGGGGCTTTCTACAAAGTCCACTTCGGCGCTACATTTACCAGCGAATAGCGGCCGGCGTACCTTCAATTTTCCCCCATTGAACGCCAATGAAACACAATCGTTGGCTAGGCCAGAATTCAATTTTGCTGCTAGCCGCGGGAAAAGGTCTCGAGTTGTGGAGCTCGCTGAGGCCAAAACGGTAGTCGCACCAGATTGCTTGACCATATTTTCAAGCGCTGCCAAATACATGAGCGGATTGTAGTGCGTAAGCTCTGGCGACGAGCAAACAAATCCCACACTCGCGCCTGCGGCGGCGGCCCCTGTGGTCAACTTTTCAGCTTCGGGTCCAAGAGCACCTACCGCGATCGATTCGCCCGCATTTTTTGCGGCGGCAAGGATTTCCAAGCTACCCTTTTTTAATTGCCCATTTGCCGACTCTAGAAAAATAAACACTGAACTCATCTTTTCACCTACAAAACTTTCGCTTCATTCATTAACAGTTTCACCAGCTCCGCCGCCTGTGTTGATGGATCGCCACCAATCATTTTGACCTTGGGTTTTTCTGGCGGCACTTCATAGTTTTTCAATTTGATTTTACCAGCAGGCGATTTCGCTCCTGTGTCGGCGAGGCTCATTTCAGCGAGCGGCTTTTTCTTGGCCTTCATAATTCCAGGAAGGCTCGCATACCGAGGCGTGTTTAAGCCTTTATTGGCCGCCAACACACTTGGTCCTTTCAACTCAAAAATTTCGCGAGCGCCGCCTTCAATCTCACGTTCAACTCGCCAACTCTCGCCTGAGTCTATTTTTGAAATAACCGTGGCGTGCGGTACGCCCAAAAATTCGGCAAGCATTTGAGGTGTGCTAGAGGAATTGTCATCAATCGCCAGCTTTCCTGCCAACACCAAATCAAACGCACCTTGCTTCTTGATGGCTCCGGCCATCGCCTCGGCCGCTCCAAAACTGTCAATTTCATATGGGGCGTCAATTAAGATAGCGTCGTCGGCTCCCATCGCCATAGCGGTTCGAAGAACATCCGCCGCACGAGACTTTGGGCCAACTGTTATGGCTGTGACTTGCCCGCCACCTTTCGCGTCTCTTATCTTAAGAGCTTCCTCAACTGCATATTCATCGTAAGGGTTCATAACCCACTTTACGCCGGATTCTTCAATGCCCGATTTATCAGGCTTAATTTGAATTCGCGTCTCAGTATCAGGAACCTGCTTAACGCAAACATAAATTCTCATTTGCCTTCTCCATTACTATATAGACCTTTGTTTTTTTGTGGGTTATTCCTTTGAAAGTCAATTGATAAGAAATCCAAGGGCATAAGATGCAAACACGTGTTGATCAATCAGGTTGGATCAAATCGACAATTGGTCGAAAACAAATTGTAGCGGTAACGGGCCTAGGGCTCAGTCTGTTTGTGCTCAGCCACATGCTAGGAAATCTGCTGATATTTGTGGGCCCGCGCGCCTACAATGAATATTCGCATGCTTTGGTTTCTAACCCCCTAATCTATTTAGCTGAGGGCGGTTTGATAGCGATGTTTTTGGGCCATATGGCCATCGCCCTCAAACTTTCGTTAATGAACTTCGGGGCGCGCTCTAAAGGTTACGCTGTTAACGCTTCGGGCGACAAATCGACGTCATGGATTCAAAAAAGTCTTTGGGCACAAGGGCTTTTGATTTTGGTGTTTGTTATTTTGCACCTTTTGTCTTTCAAATATGGTGTTTATTACGAAGTGGATTATGGCCAAGGCTATATTCGCGACATCCACCGTCTTGTTATCGAATTGTTTCAAGAACCCATCTATGTTGCGGGTTACAGTTTGGCTCTAATTGTATTGGGGCTGCACCTGAGTCACGGTGTAGGGTCGAGCTTGCAGACTCTGGGTCTGCATCATCCTCGTTTTCAACAAAAGATCAAATGTGCGAGCTGGCTCTATGCGGCTCTTGTGTCGATCGGCTTTTTATCGCAACCCATTTATGTGTTTTTTATTTACCGCGGTTAGCAGATTTTCGAGGTAACCAATGGCAGAGGCTTCAACAAAATTAGATGCGAAATGCCCAACGGGCCCCATCGATTCAAGGTGGGAGCGGCACAAGTTTGACATGAAGCTGGTCAATCCGGCGAACAAGCGCAAACACACGATCCTCGTTGTGGGCAGCGGGTTGGCGGGAGCTTCAGCAGCAGCAAGTCTTGGTGAACTCGGCTACAAGGTTAAGGTCTTTTGCATTCAAGATTCGCCGCGCCGGGCACACTCTATTGCGGCCCAAGGCGGGATCAATGCGGCAAAAAACTATGCAAATGACGGCGACTCGGTTTATCGCCTTTTTTATGACACGGTAAAAGGTGGCGATTTTCGTTCGCGCGAATCCAATGTTTACCGGTTGGCCGACGTTTCGACGGCTATTATAGATCATTGTGTTGCGCTCGGAGTGCCGTTTGCCCGCGAGTACGGTGGACTATTAGACAATCGTTCTTTTGGGGGCGCTCAAGTCTCGCGGACCTTTTATGCTCGAGGTCAAACTGGGCAGCAATTGCTTTTGGGAGCGTATTCAGCCATGAACCGTCAGGTGGGTCGAGGGCAGGTCGATGTGCTCGCCAGACGCGAGATGCTAGACGTGGTCTTGGTAGATGGACTGGCAAGAGGGATCACAGTTCGAAACCTCATAACTGGAGAAATTGAGTCACACGCAGGCGATGCTGTTTTGCTTTGTACGGGTGGATACGGAAACGCCTATTTTCTTTCAACAAACGCGATGAATTGCAATGTGACGGCGGCTTGGCGTTGCCATCGGCGAGGCGCCTACTTTGCAAACCCTTGCTTCACACAAATTCACCCAACATGTATTCCGCGCTCGGGAGATTATCAGAGTAAATTGACTTTGATGTCGGAGTCGCTTCGAAACGATGGCCGCGTATGGGTGCCTAAGAACAAAGGCGATAAGCGAAGGCCACAAGAAATTCCTGAATCAGAAAGAGATTATTACTTAGAGCGAATATATCCGAGTTTTGGAAATTTGGTTCCTCGCGATGTGGCGTCTCGGCAGGCCAAATTTCGCGTTGATGAAGAGCGCGGAGTGGGTGGCACAGGAGAAGCCGTCTATCTCGATTTTTCAGATGCAATCAAAAGATTGGGAGCTCCTGCCATTGCTGAAAAGTACGGAAATCTCTTTCAAATGTACGACAAGATCACCGGAGAAAATCCCTACGAGTCTCCAATGCGCATCTACCCAGCCGTACACTACACAATGGGTGGGCTGTGGGTGGACTACAACTTAATGAGCACGATCCCAGGTCTTCATGTTCTTGGCGAAGCGAATTTTTCGGATCATGGCGCTAACCGGTTGGGGGCTTCGGCATTGATGCAAGGTTTGGCTGATGGCTACTTTGTTATTCCCTATACTCTTGGACACTACATCGCCTCTCAACCGATGGGAAAAGTGGACACTCAGCACGACGCCTTCAAAGCGAGTCGAGAAGAAGCGACACTACGGTTGAACAAATTGTTGTCGGTTAAGGGCACGCGTACGGTCGATGATTTTCATCGTCAGCTGGGCAACTTGATGTGGAATCACGTCGGCATGTCACGCCATCGCGCTGGGTTGGAATCTGCCATCAAATCAATTCAACAGTTGCGTTCTGAATTTTGGCAAGATGTACGCGTTTCTGGTGATCCCGGTTTTAAAAATAGTGAGTTAGAAAAAGCGGGCCGAGTCGCCGACTTTTTAGAACTTGGCGAGCTTATGGCCCTAGACGCTTTGACCCGCGAAGAATCTTGCGGCGGTCACTTTCGCGAAGAGCACCAGACTCCCGAAAACGAAGCGAAGCGGGACGATGCTCATTTTTGTCATGTGGCGGCCTGGGACATTCAAGACTCAGGTGGATCGATCAATTGGACGGCTCATAAGGAAAAGTTGAATTTCGAATATGTGAAGCCCACGCAACGAAGTTACAAGTAGGGCAAAGAGGTATTTATGGGAATGACAATTCATCTAAAGATATGGCGACAAAACGGCAATGAAACTCCGGGTCAGTTTATGGATTTCACTGCAAAAGATGTAAGCCCAGACATGTCTTTTTTAGAGATGTTGGATGTGGTGAATGAATCGCTCGTGCGGGCCGGGCAAGACCCGGTTGAATTTGATCACGACTGCCGAGAGGGTATTTGTGGAGCCTGCTCTATGGTGATAAATGGAGCGGCCCATGGGCCTGATAAAGCCACAACCACATGCCAACTGCATATGCGGCGGTTTAAAGACGGAGATAAGATCGTCATAGAGCCATTTCGCGCCAAAGCTTTTCCGATCATCAAGGACCTTGTTGTTGATCGAAGCGCCTTTGACCGTATTCAGCAAGTTGGCGGATTCATTTCGGCCAATACAGGAGCTGCTCCAGATGCGAATTCGACTCCCGTTCCTAAGGTCGACGCCGATTTGGCATTTTCGGCGGCCACTTGCATTGGTTGCGGGGCTTGTGTGGCCGCTTGCAAGAATGCGTCGGCTTCACTTTTTGTGGCCGCGAAAATTTCACACTTGGGTTTGCTGCCCCAAGGTCAGGCCGAGCGCGGCCAAAGAGCAATTCAGATGGTTGCACAAATGGATGTTGAAGGATTTGGTGCCTGTACAAACACGGGCGCGTGTTCAGCGGCATGCCCTAAAGAAATCAGCTTAGAGACCATTGCGCGCATGAATCGGGACTTTGCCAAAGCCTCATTTGACCGACGTTAAGTGCTCAATTGATGGTCAGCATAACTAGGTATAGTGTTCTAGACTTTTGCCGCATCCACCTATAGCGAGTTATGAACATCTAACCACAGACTTATCCACATTTTTGAACTAGTTCCACCCTGGAACTGGGCGAACGTCTAGGAAATCGACCTGAAAGTCGTGCAAATTCGTTTATAGGATAGTGCTTTTACAGACAGAAACCGACAGCCTTAAGTCTAGAAGCCCTGATTTTCAGGCTCTGGGGCCGGATTTGAACGCCTATTAGTAGGGGTTTACATCTGACACAGAATCTGTTTCCAAAGAATAATTGCGCAAAGAAAATTTGTTGGTACCATTTTGGAACTGGATTGATGAGCCAGCCTTTGAGACAGGTTCTGAATACAGCGTTCGAAACATTTTAAAAAAGCTCAAAGATGAGCGGAGGGAAGATGAATCAAGGACGAATCGTTGGAGCGATTGTCGCTCTTATGTGTGCGATGTCCCCGTTTGCCAATGCAATGAACTACCCAGCTGTGCCTGGCGAGTATCTTGTAAAAATCAAGGCAACAAGTTCTATAATGAGAGCCCATCAAGTCGAAAGGATACTTGGGGCGCAAATAAAAGAGACCATCAATGCTCGGGAATCCCTTGTATTGATACAACGGCCAGTCGTTGAAAACTCTGAATCCGTAATCCAAATGCTCTCTAGCAATCCAATGGTTGAGTATATCGAGCCCAACTATATCTATAGGGCGATTGGTGGAGCTACCGATTTGCCAAATGATCCCGAACTTGAGCGCCTTTGGGGAATGATCAACACCGGACAAACAGTGACCGGTGATATGGGGACCTTGGCAGGAATCGCAGGCGTCGACATCGATGCTAAGCGCGCATGGCAAATCGAAACCGGTTCACGCGACATTCGTGTTGCGGTTATTGATACCGGCGTCAATTACAGTAACCCAGATCTAGTGGAAAACGTTTTCACCAATGAGGCCGAATTAAATGGCCAAGCTGGTGTCGATGATGACGGCAACGGTTGTGTTGATGATGTTCACGGATGTGATTTCGCCAAAAACGATGGCGATCCGATGGACGTTTATGGTCACGGGACTCATATTAGCGGAACGATTGGCGCTGTTGGCAACAACAACTCAGGAGTTGTCGGCGTTGCTTGGAACGTGACAATTCTCCCTGTCCGTTTTCTTGATGACGACGGCGGTGGAACTTTGGCCAATGCTGTAAAGTCAGTCGACTACGCGACAGCTATGAAGGCCAACATTATGAGCAACTCATGGGGCGGCGGCGGATTCAGCCAAGCTCTCATGGACGCCATCGTTCGCGCTAAGGACGCTGGAATTTTGTTTGTTGCAGCTGCAGGTAACGACGGATCTAACAATGACTCGTCTCCCACCTACCCAGCCACTTATCAAGTCGACAACGTGATTAGCGTTGCAGCAATTGGTTCAAATGGACGACTTGCCAGCTTTTCAAACTTTGGAAAGAGCACCGTTCATATCGCGGCTCCTGGCGTGAATGTACTTAGTTACACAATGAATGGTTTAGAGAGTTGGTCTGGAACATCAATGGCGACTCCCCATGTATCAGGAGTTGCGGCGCTGTTGATGTCTCAAGACTCTAGCCAATCTTATTTGACGATCAAAGAGCGTCTTTTAGCCTCAGCTCGTCCAATGAGTGGTTTGCGCAACCGTGTTGGAACTGGAATGTTGAACGCGTACCACGCGTTGACCAATACTGTGGCGCCTGGCGATCCCAACGATCCGTTCAATTGGGAAAAAATGGGTGAACAGGTTTCAACTGCCCACGACTATCCAAATGACCACACTCAAGAGTGGACACTCTCTGTTCCGGGTGCTCAAAAGATTGCTGTTCACTTCTCGGCTTTCGACACTGAAGCGGGATACGACAAAGTTCAGTTCAAAGATGCGAGCGGACAAGTTATCGACACTTACAGTGGTAACTTGGGCGAGACTTATGGACCCGTCATTGACGGTGACACGGTTACATTGGTTTTCACAACCGATGGTTCAGTCCAAAGATACGGTTTCGATATTGATGGAATCGCGTATCAGTAGTTAGTAGGAAGTAAAACCACGGTTTTAGATGAGGGCTCTCTGATTAAGAGGGCCCTTTGCTATAGTGCCGGTGCAAAAATTTTTCTATTTTTAAATTGACCAGATCAGGCATGTCTAGCTGACTACAGTGAGTGCCATAGGGAACCAAATAGAGTTCGCTGCCTTTAATTTGAGTTTGCATCTCTTCTTGATATTTAGGCGGCGTGATTGTGTCCTTCACTCCACCGATCAAAATCACAGGCAATTGAATCTTGTGTAGGCCGGGTCTGGCGTCATAGTTCAACATAGACTCAAAAAGACGAATAAAGGCATTGATATCCATCGAAGCCATGCCGCGAGCATAGATTTCGACGTCTTTAAGACTTGTAAGCTGTAAATTGAAGCCCCCGGCTAGGGCGCTGAGCTGCACGGCCAAGGGGTTTTGAATTCCGGCTTTCCATAAAAAAGAAAGTGTCTCAGGTAATACCTGGTAGCCGGTTTTGAACCATTGAAATGCGGATTGACTCAAATCGGTCCCAAACATCCCCTTTAGCGGATTCTGTGCAAACCCATTGATCAAAACCATATTTTGAACAAGTTCGGGGTATTGTTCATAAAACCTCAAAACAACCTGAGCTCCAAAGCTATGCGCCCAAACACTCGCCGTGGGTATCTCGAGATGATGCATAAGAGCCTTTAAGTCTTCCGAAAGAGCGTCCACATTTAAGTTCTCATGGTTTTCTGGAATCTCAGATCGGTGGTGCGCCCGATAATCATAAGCGATAACAGAATAAGCTTGCGAAAAGTGTTTGATCTGATGTCGCCAGTGATTGATTAGGCATCCGATCCCATAGTTGAGAATCAGAGGTGCGCCCTGTCCGCGCACCTCGTAATATAGCCGAGTGCCATCAAAGCTTTTAAAATAGCCCGTTCGTTTTGGAATCAAACTCATTCGACAAAATCCACTTCAATAACGGTATCGTTGATTCGAATTCGGTCTCCGATATGTAAAATCTGACTCGAGACCTCTTTGTCATTGAGCCGCACAATACCCGGGTGCTGGGTTCGAAACAAGATGCCATTTGGGGTTCCCTCGATCTCAAAACAAACATCGGGTGCTTTGTTTTCATATATGGAAAGATCAATGGAGCCGGAACCGATTTTTCTAGGCCCATATCCCACTATCCAGCGTGTGTTCATTTGAACACCGCGTACAAACTCAAACATAACCGCCGGCTCAAGTGGTTGGAATCGGATGGGTTTATCTTGTAGATTTTCAGTGCTACGTTCGACGAAATCCGCCAGGGCTTCGTACCAGAGGTGCTGGCCTTTCTTTGCTCGTTTCTCTCTTAGTTTTTCACTGTCATGCTTTACAATTTTGAACAGCACGTCCCCAATTGAAAACTCAGCGCCATCGATGAGATCGAGCTCAGCGACTTTCTGACCATTCACGTGAATTCCATTTTTTGAATTGTTGTCGATGAGCTTAAACCGCCCATCCTCTACAGCAACTCGGGCGTGGTGTGAGGAGGCTTTGGGGTCATTGAGCGGAACTTGCTGGCTCTGCCGGCCGATGGTTATCCCGTCTTCTATTGGAAATAACTGACCTTTTTGGTCTCCAGAGAGAATCTTAAATGCCAAAGCCATATCCAATTTTCACACACCCATGGCCCCTATTGAAAGTCCCGGCTTTCGCTTGTTCCTTTGGTCTTGCCGTGTTAGACCCTGAGATCAAATTCTCCTTGCTCCCAGACCAAATGATGGGGGCTTAAACCGAAAGGAACCTAGCTAATGGCCGATCCTAAGACATTAACTGCTCGTAAATATGAAGCCGTCGTGATCATGCATCCGGATGCGACTGAACCTGATCAAAAGGCACTGTTCAAAAAGAACAGCGAGATCATTCAGTCCTTTGGCGGAACCGTGAATCACATAGACACTTGGGGCAAGCGCAAGCTTGGCAACCCGATTCACCGAATCACCCGTGGAAACTACTTTCATATGACTTTTGAGTCTATGGGAGGAGCCATTTTGGAGCTTGAGCGCACAATGCGCATCAACGAGCAGGTCTTGCGATTTCAACACACGAGGTTGGATGACCGTATTAGCTTGAGCAAATTCTTAGAAGGTTTCAAGGCCGCATTGGTTGAAACGGCCAATCGTGAGCGCGAACGTGAGATTAAAAATCAACAGCGTAAGGCCATGCGAGCTGAGGCCATGAAGTCTAGGTCGCACTAGATCCATGAAATCCTCACCTTGGGCACGCAACATTTTTTTGAGCGTCTGGGCCGTTTTGATGACGGCTCTCACGGTCGTGCTTGGCGCGGTTTCGCTCAAAGCATTGCGATCTCATGGCGGCCGTTGGCCTTATTGGGGGCTTAGTTTTGCGACAGTTTTAGGATTGGGAATAGGCGGGGTGGCATTGGGAGCCCACACTGGGGCTCTGCAAATGCTTCTGTTGTCCGTGATTTTTCTGAGCTTGGTTTTACTTGTAGGTTTGTTTTCGGAGTTTGAAGAAATGGGAATGACGCTTCAAGTGGCGGCTTTCTTTGCTCTGGCGATTACGGTTTTGGCCGCGAGCGGTGGTTTTGCTCTTTGGGCCTCAGTGCTCGGCCCGGGTTGGACGAAAATTTTTGTGGGTGGAATTGATTCCGTTGTGATCAAGCCGCTTTTGACCTTGAACTCCGAAGTCAAAGTGACTGCGCAGGACATTGCGGGTCAATTGCCTTCAATTGTTATAATGGCTTGGCTTGGAGCGCTTTATTTGGCAGTGGCCTTAGAGTCTAGAGTTTGGGGGCGAGGGACACCAAGTTCGAAGCTTCGAACCCAATTATTTGAAATTAAAATGCCTGACGCTGTGGTGTGGGTGTTCATACTAGCTCTACTTGGTAGCTTTTTTACGGGAGTTAACAACAAGTGGGTCGAGGTGATTTCAATCAATGCCTTGAATTTGACGATGATGTTGTTCTTTTTCCAAGGTATTGCGGTGATTTCAAAGTTCTTTACCACGGTTTGCATGAGCGGATTTTGGCAAATGATATTTATGGTTTTTATCGTGGTGAACCTATTTATTTTTGTGAGTTTACTCGGCTTGGTGGATCATTGGATCGATTTTAGAAGCCGAATGGCAAAACGAGCCCAACAATTTAACAAAGAAGCTTAAAAGGATAAGGGAGTAGAAATTATGAAGGTCATCCTAAAGAAAGATGTAAAAGATCTTGGAAAAGTCGGCGAACTCGTCAATGTGAAGAGCGGATTTGCGAGAAATTTTCTTTTTCCGAGGCAGTTGGCTTTGGCTGCTACCGAAAACAAGGTCAAAGAGTGGAATCATTTGATGAAACTTGCCGAAGTTCGAAAGAAGAAGGCCGTTGCCGACCGACAACAGGTCGTTGGCCAACTTCAAGGCCTCACATTGAACTTTAAGCTAGAGGCTTCTGGTGAGAGTGAAAAGTTATTCGGATCAGTAACCAATATGGACATCTCAAAAGAACTCGGAAATCAAGGGCACCTGGTGGATAGGAGAGATATTCACTTAGAAGAGCCCATTCGAGTATTGGGTCAACACAAGGCGTTTGTTCGCTTGGGTGACGGTCTTGAGGCCGAAATCACGATCGTTGTTGAAAAGCTAGGCTAGGCGCAACTGTCTTTGGCTTCAGACAATACCTCTTGCAAGTAGTCAGCAAGCACAGCTCGCAGATCTTCGAGGCTGGCGCGGGCCGGGTCTTTGCCACTCTTAAGAAGTAATCGCTTGAGCTCACCTGAGAGTTGTTCTTTCGGGAGCCCGGTGCTGGCGGCCACCATATCAATGAGCTGATCCCCACTCATAACCCCTCCATGGGCAAGCGATAAACCCAATCATCCATTGGGCAGTTTCTATAACGTTAGACAATCGCAAGAACACGAAAAGGTTAAGTCTGGTTTGCAAAAGAACCCTGGAACTTGGTCTTTTGGCTAGAACGCCAACTAGGCGTTTCCCGCTCCTGGAGCGAAGTTGAGAGGTTTGCCGCCTCGCTTGATGGGTGTGGGGGGAGGCATATCTGGAAGAGGCGCCTCTGGGCCTCGTACAAGATTTTCGAAAATACCGTATTCTGGAATCCAGCGCAGCTTCACTGTGTCTGTGGGACCGTTTCGTTGTTTGGCGATAATGATTTCTGCAACACCCTTGATCTCAGGGTTTTCGCGATCATAGTAATCCTCACGATAAATCATCATGATCACGTCGGCATCTTGCTCGATCGAACCTGACTCACGAAGATCCGAGAGCATGGGGCGACGGTCAGATCGGCCTTCGACTCCCCGATTGAGCTGTGCGAGTGCAATGACGGGCACCTGCAGTTCTTTGGCCACGGATTTTAAGAGTTTAGAGATCTCTGATACTTCACGCTCTCGATTTTCATAGCGTTGCTTCATTCCCATCAGCTGCAAGTAATCGATCATAATCATATCCAGCCCATGTTTGGCTTTCATTCGCCGAGCTTTCGCTCGAATATCAAAGGGTGAAATTCCAGAAGTGTCGTCGATAAAGAGGCCAGTCTCACTCAATGCAGCTGCCGTATTGATAAGCCTAGGCCATGCTTGATCGTCAATTTTTCCAATACGAAGGTCACTTAAGCGAATCTTAGCCGCCGAGGCGAGCATCCGTATCATCACTTGCTCTTTGCCCATCTCCACTGAAAAGTAAGCGACCTTTTTCTTTTCTTTCAGGGCGGCGTATTGAGCAATATTCAAAGACAATGCCGTTTTACCCATCGAAGGGCGTGCCGCGAGAATCGTGAGTTCACCTGGGTGAAAGCCGGCCGTGAGGTCATCGAGTTCAGCAAACCCAGATGGAACCCCTGTTACGGCCATCTGATTGCTATACAAAGACTCCAATTTCTCTAAGCTCACCTTAACAAGTTCACTGGCGTCGACCAGACCCGAGGTGGTCTTGCTCTCGGTCAATTGAAAGATTCGCGCTTCGATGCCATCCAAAAAGGCGTCTAGACTTTCAAACTTTTGCCCGTAGGCCTTGTCGAGAAAATCTTGGCTGGAGTGGATCACCTGCCGCAGTAAGGACTTGTCGCGTACGATTTTGGCGTAAGGAACAATATTTGCGGTTGAAGGCGTTTGATCGATAAGTTCAGCGAGAAATGCAGGTCCACCAAGACTCTCGAGCTCACCCTTCTCCATAAGCAAATTCGAAACGGTAACCAGATCCGAGGGCATTTCTCTTCGGTGGATTTCTCGTATCGCCGCGAAAACTCGGCGATGAGAGGGCTTATAGAAGTCCTCTTCAGTGAGAAGCTCTGAAACTTCATCCCACGCTTCGGTTTCGAGCATGAGACCACCTAAAATAGATTTTTCCGCATCCAAATTTTGCGGTGGTAGACGAGGCTCCACTGTAATTGTCATTCCTTGTTGCATTGGCGGGTCAGATATCAGAGTTGAGTTGTCGACGGCGTCCCGCTGATGCTGATAAATACGTCAGTTAGAGATATTTCTAACGCGGATGCGGTAACTATCAATCTTTTTCTTAAGAGTGTTGCGATTGATACCCAGCATCCTGGCGGTTTTCACCTGATTGCCATTGTAAACGCTAAGGGCCAGCTCAATGAGTGGCTTCTCAACTTGCTCGAGAACGATTCTGTGGAGACCATCCAGTTCAACCTGCGCTTCGCGCTGTTGTTGAAAAAGAACTTCGAGTTTGCTTCTTACAAGCTTTTCAAGACTGACCGTCTGTAAGTTCGCAACGAGTAAATTATCGGTGTTATTCACAGTCGGAGTCATGAGACTTGAAGCCCCCCTTTTGTCAGCGAGATCACTGGTTCTAAAGTAAAACCTATAGCCGGTCAAACTCCGCGCGTAGCTTCGGGCCAAATAATTTTGTGGAGCTGGAGCTGCAATCTGGCGGGCGAACGCGCCTCAATAATTTTGTCTGCGAGCCAGCGATAATCTATAACGTTGTAGGACGGACTGTAAAAAACATTTGATTTTTCAAAAAGATTATTTTGCGTACAAAAATTTTGCGCCCATTCAAAATCGGATTCAGCACTGATAACAAATTTGAATTCATCGTTCAAAGACACCAAAGCCGTATTTTTATGAATATACGAATCAGCGGCACCGCTCGATGGAGTTTTCACGTCAATAACCTTTTTGACCCGAGAATCGACGTTTTCACAGCTCAAACTGCCACTTGTCTCTAGCGAGACTTTGTAGCCTGAATCACACAGCTTTTTTAATAGATCATGAACTGCCGATTGCAAGAGAGGTTCCCCACCGGTCACGCACACGTGAGCTGCGCCATAGGACTCGACTTCCGCCAGGATTTGATCGACAGTTTTTTCTTGGCCTTCAAAGTAGGCGTACTTCGTGTCGCAGTACGTGCAACGCAAATGGCACCCACTGGTTCGAACAAAGACCGTAGGAAACCCACTCCAAGAAGACTCCCCCTGGATACTGTAAAATATTTCGTTGATCTTAATCGTTTCATCCATTTTCATAACTTTGACCTGGGTAGCCATACACCAACCTATCTGGCAAATCCAGACTTTCAATCGCCCTATTGGTCACATAAACTGGCGAAATGAAACGCATCTTTGAACGCTACCGCAACGATTTCGTGAGTTTGATCTGGCTGGGTCTAGGAGCCTTTTTGGCTGTGGCTCTTGCGACCTATTCTCCTTTAGACCCGTCCTTCAATTCCTTTGGCGGAAGTGGAAGCGCAAAAAATCTATGTGGCGTTTTAGGCTCATTTCTCGCGGACGGACTCTACCAGGCCTTCGGCATTGCCGCGTGGATCTTTGTGTTTTCGGCTTTGAGGCAGATTTGGCGAAGTCCAGCCCGCCCCTGGTGGTTAGATGGGTTGGCCGTGGTGTTGGTGTCGACGTTGTTGGCGCTACATTTTCAAAACGTAAAATACTTTGATGACACCATTCGAATTGGCGGCTGGATTGGTCAGATGATGGTGTCGACATTTATCTGGGCACTTAATCCAGTTGGTTTTGGCATTATATTGTGGACTCTCACTGCGGCACTTTTTGTGGTTTATTTTGATCGGGCGTGGCTCGCCTCACTTCGTTGGCCAAATATTCCTGTTGGCAAAATGTTCTCGGGCCTGCGTGCACTCGGCGCTCATTTTTCAAGGCAATGGCGTACAAAAAAGGTCGTTGCTCCGGTGGCTCCAAAGGCCAAAGCTATATTTAAACTGCGCGAAACAAGCGTACCTAAAATGAATTCAGAATTGAATTTTTCTGAAAAACCGGCCGACAGCCTGAATGCCGAGGCCCTGGCTGTTCCAATATCCCAGGCCGTTCAACTCAAACGCCAGGTCATTCGCACTCCAAGACGAATCGAGAATTGGCAGCTTCCCAAACTGTCACTACTGAACGATTCACCTCACCCAAGCCGCACGAGTCATGACGAGCGAGAGGTCAAAGCCAAAGCCCGGTTGCTGGTTGAAAAATTGAGTCAATTTTCGGTACGCGGGGAAGTTGTGGGTATCAAACCGGGGCCCGCCGTAACGATGTTCGAATTTAAACCTGCCGCCGATGTCAAAATCAGCAAAATCACCGAACTGGCAGATGACCTCTCATTGGCGTTAAGCAGCGAATCTGTAAGAATCATTGCGCCGATACCGGGCCGAGACGTGGTGGGAATAGAAACCTCAAACTCTCAAAGAGAAACGGTTTTCGTAAAAGATATTGTCAGCCAAGAAGAATTTTGGAGCGAAGATTGCAAATTGCCGGTCGCGCTGGGGCGAAAGGCAGATGGTGAAGCACGAATTGTGGATTTAAGAAAGATGCCGCATCTTTTGGTCGCGGGATCTACGGGCTCAGGTAAGTCTGTTTTTGTCGTGTCCATGATTACGAGCCTTCTTTTTCGGCACTCTCCTAAAACTTTAAAATTAATTCTCGTCGATCCCAAACAAGTGGACCTCGCGGGCTTCAGTCATATTCCCCATTTGGTTATGCCTCCCATTCGTGAGCCCAGAAAGGCAGTTGGCGCCTTGCGCTGGGCCATTCGCGAAATGGAAAAGCGTTATCGGTCGATGTCAAAGTTTGGCGCTCGCGGCCTTGAAGCGTTCAATGAAATTGCAGAAGGCTTAAAGAAAGACGAAATTCAATCGCACCAAGAGTTCAATATGAGCCTCGAGGGAAGTTTTCACCCCGACTCTTACTATTTTCAGCAGCTGCCATACATCGTGATCGTCGTTGAAGAATTTGGCGATCTCATGGCCGTAGATAAAGTGAATGTCGAACAAGCTGTTGTTCGACTTGCGCAAATGGCGCGCGCCTGCGGAATTCACCTTGTGCTCGCGATGCAGAGTCCTCGAAAAGACGTTGTCACTGGATTGATCAAGACCAACATTCCGGGACGAATCAGCTTTAAAGTGGCGAGTAAGATGGACTCAAGAATTATCTTGGATGAATCTGGAGCCGAGCGACTACTCGCTCGCGGTGATATGCTGTTTCTCGCTCCAGGAGTATCGAAGCCCGAACGGCATCACGGCCCCTATCTCTCAGAAGAAGAAATTCATCGGATAGTGGAGAGCTGGCGAGTTCAGGGTGAGCCCGAATACGACCAAGTCGCGATGAAGGCCATTGAAGGTTCGGGCGGTGGTTTTGATCTAGCTGGTGGCGGCGCCGACGACGATTTAGGTGGTTCGGATGAGATTCAAGATGATCGTTATGACGAAGTCCTAGAATGGGTGGCCTCACAAAAAGAAGTGAGCGCGTCCTTACTGCAAAGGAGATTTCGTCTCGGTTACCCTCGCGCCGCGAGGATGATCGAAGTTTTCGAATCAGAAGGCGTTATCGGCCCGTCGAACGGTTCTAAACCTAGGCAGGTTTTGGTTCGAGAGATGCCAAAGTGATCTTGCCCCTTGTTTTTTTTATGAGTCTCTCGAGCCACGCTCTCGACAGTGGAGCCGAGGCGATTGAACATGCGCGAGAGCTGATCCTCAAGCGCTCTAGGCATCAGGCCTGTGAGTTGTTGTCGACACAGATCAAGATCACCAACTCCAGCGCAGCAAAGTTGAAATTGATCAGTGAGCGCACGAAAATGGCTCAGGTCTTTTTTTCAGACCGTGGCCAAAAATATTATGAGGCGGGGAAGGGGCAACTGCATTCCAACACAGACCTCAGTTTGACGAACTTTGACCAGGCCATGGCGCTCGAAGATGGAAACACGTTGGTGGCTATGGGTAAAATGAGAGTCGCTCTGCTCAAAGATCAATGCGCAAAAGCCAAAGACGCGGTCTTGGACGCGCTCGGCTTAGACCCGGCCGATACGCAGCTGCAACTATTTGAACTCAAGATTTTGTCGTGCCTACATGACGACGTGCAATTTGAAAAGCAAATCAAAGCGATGAAGCCGAGTTCACCCCAAGATCAAGCTTATCTGGACTTCTTGCATGGCCAAAACCTTTTTCGGTTGGGCAAATATCGGCTCAGCCTCGAAAAATTTATGCGTATGATGAATCAAATCCCGAGCTTCTCTGAAGGTTACTATTGGGCCATCAAAGCGGGGGTGAAGTTGAACCGAAATATCAGGCCTTGGGCTGAGAAGTACTTGAGTTTGTGTGGGGGATTGACGGATAAAGAACGCAATCTCATCCCACAAGAACCATTGGTTTGTGCGGGTTATAAGGAAATAGAAAGTGAACTGGCTAAAATCAATATTGATCGGTAGCGTAAGTGCTTTAGCCTTTTGTTTCGTCTTTGGCTGCGGGGTAAAGGGAGATCCGATTCCACCCGAGCGTCCTGCTGAACTGGGCCGAGGTCGCCCAACGTACCGACGGGCCACAGAAGGAATAAAGATTAAGACTCACAAAAAATTAGAGAAGTTTCCAAACGAAGAGGAAGAAGAAGACGAGGATGATGGGATCTAAATTTTCGGGAGTTTGGACCGCCTTGGTCACACCATTTCACAACGGTCAGGTCGACACGGAAAGCTTGATGAACTTGGTTCAGCGCCAGGTCGCCGAAGGAGTGAACGGGCTTGTGCTAGGTGGAACCACGGCAGAGAGCCCAACTCTTGAACCCGATGAACTCGAAGAAATTTTTGAAATTGTTCAAGACCATGTTGGGCCTGAGTTTCCACTTATGGTGGGTACGGGTCTGAATTCCACGAGTAAAACGATTGAATCTACGAAGAGAGCTGCGAGCTGGGGCGCAAGCGGAGCCCTAGTGGTCGTGCCCTACTACAACAAACCTCCACAACGAGGCCTCGTGGCGCACTTTGAAAAGGTGGCGGAGTCGACAGATATTCCGATCGTTCTTTACAATGTTCCTGGCCGCACGATGAGCAAGCTAGAAGCCGACTCGATTATTAAGCTCAGCCGGCATCCCAATATTGCCGGCCTCAAAGATGCCACGGGCGACCTTGGCGAACTTCAAAAAATCAAATCCGAAGTGAATCCAGAATTTTCGTTGCTCTCTGGTGATGATTCCACGGCGATGGAGTATTGCGCGCAAGGTGGGCATGGGGTCATCGGAGTGGCCACCCATCTGATTGCAGAACCGACGCTCAAGTGTCTAAGAGAAATAAAAGAAAACCCAGCTCAGGCGAATGCGGCCATTGCCAGTTTTCACAAGCAATTCGACGAACTCATTGGGTTGCTTTATACAGAATCGAACCCAATTTGCGTGAAAATGGCATTGTTTATGATGAAGGCCTTGAAGAGCCCAGAGCTGCGGCTCCCCTTAGTATCATTAGACGAAAAATACCATGAGGACCTGAGACAATGTCTCGTCAAAAATCGGCTCCTTTAAAAGTTGTTTTGGTTGGGGCTCGCGGCCGAATGGGTAAAGCAGTTAAAGAGCTTGCGAATCGGCACGGAAAAATCGCTATTGTAGAAGAGGTCAATTGCCGTGAAGACTGGCTTAGGGTGCCGGAGGATGCGGAGGTGGTCATTGACTTTTCAAACCCAAACGGTCTCATGCTCGCATTGGATTGGTGTTTAAAAAATCAAGTGCCACTCGTATCGGGAACAACGGGGCTTTCTCCCGGTCAAAAATCTCAGCTGAAAAGGGCCTCTAAAAAGATTCCGGTTCTTCATTCAGCCAATATGAGCCTAGGCATTGCTGCATTGGTGCAAATGCTTGGTGGATTCAAAGGACTAGAAAAATGGTCGCTTGAGATCCAAGAGATTCATCATAAAAATAAGAAAGACAAACCTAGCGGCACGGCGCTACTGATTCGAGACCAACTCACCTCAGTCACCGGCAGAAAAGCCATAAAAGTTAGAAGTGAGAGGGTGGGCCGTCGGCCCGGAACCCATAGAATTTTAGCCAAGAGTTCCAAAGAATCGATTTTCTTGGAGCACGTAGCCCATTCTCGCAAACCTTTTGCCGAGGGCGCCGTTGCTGCCGCTAGGTGGATATTTGACAAAGGTCAGCCTGGACTCTATGACCTAAGGGATCTTTATCCCGTTTAACTTGTCTCTTAAAGGAGCTCAGCCACAATGCAGTTCTATATTGATTCCGCAGATATTGAAGAGATTCGCCAGGCCAATCGTCGAGGTTGGGTTGATGGTGTAACAACCAATCCGACGCTTGTGGCAAAAACGGGTCGAAAGCACGAGGACGTAATCAAAGACATTTGCAAAGAAGTAAAAGGGCTAGTTTCAGCCGAAGTGCTGAGCCTTGAGGCCGAAGAAATGGTTCGCGAGGGTTTGGAGCTTGCGAAGCTTGCAGACAACGTAGTTGTGAAAATTCCAATGTGCGAAGAGGGGTTGATTGCGGTCAGACGCTTGGCATCAGATGGAATTAAGACCAATGTGACTTTGGTTTTTTCGCCAATTCAAGCCCTGATGGTCGCGAAAGCTGGCGCCACACTGGTCAGCCCCTTTGTTGGACGACTAGATGATATTTCAGTAAATGGAATGGATTTGATTAGTCAGATTACTCAGATTTACCAGAATTACAGCCTGAATACCCAGGTGCTTGTAGCTAGCGTTAGGCATCCTATTCACATCGTGCAGGCGGCGTTGATGTCGGCTGATATTGTGACTGTGCCCTACAAGGTGCTTCAGCAAATAATCAAACATCCATTGACTGACAAAGGCATCGAACAGTTTATGAAAGATGCGCAGTCTGTTCCGAAGTGAACAGACTCGTTTTCGCCACACTTGCTCTTTCATTCATCGTATCGGCTTGTTCGACTATGCGAAGGTCGGCCAAGGCCGTGGTTATTCAAAATCTTGACTATTCACTGATTAGCCTAAGGTCCTACACTCAAAAGGCATTGCCTGCTGGTCTGGCCACGGTGAGTTCGAATGGGCGAGAATTCACCTCAAATCGATTCGTCTTTCGAAAAAACAAATACGAGATGGCACAAGATGCAACCTCCCGATATTACGCAAAAATAACTATACTCGGGTCAAGTCAGCCCTACTCTGTTGAGGTAACGGTGTATCAGGAAAAGCGCATTTGGAATGGCGAGCGATCGTCTTTCAAAGTGGTCAGCGAGAGCTCCTATTTGGCGCGCAAAGTGGCCGCCGATTTTAATACTGAACTCACCAAACGTCGCGAAGATCCCAACATCATTGACGATTTTAGAGTATTCTAACTAGACTATCCATAACCACTTCAAGGATGAAGCTGTGGAGACTCTTTCTCGTTCGAGCACAATTCCAGTTGCCTCGCGATTGCTCGCTGCCAGCATCATTCTCTTTCCGTTGAGCATTCAGCATATTGATTTTCGGGCCTCGTTTTCTCCGGGCCTAGAAATCACGTCCTACAAATCTTCGCCGGCCTTTGCCGCATTTCAAGATTTGACCTTGGCTATTCAAGAAGATGAGACGTCAGCGCTCGATTTTTTAGATAGCTCAAAAGTGGTGACGCTTGCATCAGGCACCAAGTTGCAAAGTCACTTCGCCCTTAAAATTCAGCGGCGCACAATTGCGGCAAAGGGCCTAACACTCAAATCTGCAGATACCAGTATAATGGTGGCGAGCAACGGCATAAAGTTGAACGCGAGGCAGTTTCGTGAGCGGCCTCTTTATGTGGCAGGTGAAGTAAGATCGAGCAGTCCGCCATTAAGTCCGATTGCAAAATTGGCCGAACAATTGGTCGAAGATCAATTAATACGTAGCCCGCATCCTAAGATCGAAAAGCAAATCGCCACGGCTAGTGGAACGACAATATTAGTTGGAGGCTCCGGGCCCACTCGATCAACATCTCGGTCTCAGAACGCCTCAAGACCTGAAGTCTTCTCACCAGACAGGGGCACAAGACCAGCTGCCGAAGTGGTTGATCAACCGTCGGTCGACGGCCCAGCTGTTACAGTCAGCGACAAGAAGACAAGAATTCGAGGTCAACTTGAAATGGCTGAGGGTTTGGCATTCTTAGGAGCCGGAAATTCAATACGAATTGCCCGATATGAAAATGGTCAACCGCAAGAAAAGGGCCAGATCTGGGTCAATCAAGCCAAGTATGAAATCAGTGTTGAACAGTCAAAGGGTTTTCTCGTTGCCGAATTGATCGAAAAAAATGGTCAGGTGCTTGGGCGAGGTCAAGTGAGCCTCACCGATTTGAATCTTAAAGACTCTAGAATGATTGAAGATCTGCACATCGCTATGAGACCCGTGGCAACATTGGCGAGCCTTCGTGCAAGTTCAGCCTACTCTTATGGCCGCCATCTTCTTCCAATCAAGAATGCAAAAGTCGAAATAGAGGGCTACCTGCCCGCTAAAGAAGTCGATCACGATGGTCTGTTGAACAACTCGAGCCTCAATCCAAGTTCGACGTTTGTGGCGCGCGCCTCCGCTCCGGACCACTGGCCTTCGCTTATAGTGGCCCAGTCTGAACTCACTCAAGACGTTCGCCTTCTTTCGAACAGCTTGGCTCGAGCGTTAATTAATCTAAATCTTCCTCGCCACGAAATTCACGACGCCGAGATGCAGGGTATCGTATGGGGACGAGTGACAAGAGATGGAAACGCTGTCGCCGGTGCGCGAGTCGAAATGGCCGGTCCAAATATGGCGATATATCTAGACGAACAATTCATGCCCGACCAAAAACGAAAATCGACCAGCAAAAATGGCCTGTTCGCTTTCTTGAAAGTTCCTGCGGGCATGCAATCTCTTCGCGTGACCAGTGATAACCTAACATATCCTGCTCAAATATTGGTGACTGAGCAGGCCCATGTTTCATATGCCGACTTTCAACTTCGCAATGATCTGAAGACACAAATGGACATAGTAGACGGCCTCAATCCAGAAAAAAACCTCCAAGCTGTCGTTCGATTTTTAGGAACAGAGAGTGAGCTGAACGTGCCGGGTTCGGGGCTAGTTCGCTACTCGGTTGCCTCTGACCCGCAGTACCTAGAAGCGGATGCCGGACCCGATTATGCACTGACCAGGCTGACGTTGACCGGATTTTCAAATCACACGCTCGTACCGATGATTTCTCAAAGTTGGTTGCGAAAGATTTCTGCAGCCTCCGGAATTTTAGCCGTACCTGAACTCGGGACGGTGGTCGGATTTTTCGAAAATCAAGAGTCCACGGTTTCTATGACGGGCTATTCACCCTTTGAGAAGCCGTCGATTTTGTACTTCGATAAAGACGGTGAACTTTTGCAAAGCAATCAAGGTGTAGTTGGGGGCGGATTTGTTATTCTCAATGCACCACTTGGAATGCAAACGGTGTATGTGCAGCCGGTGAATTCAGCATCCACAACAAGTACGGTGGTGCTGTCAGAGCCTGAATACGTTCACGTTTTGTCAGATCTGCGCTGAGTTTCGTCGGCGATTCCAGTTTTCTTTGATAGTTTGCCTGCGGCCTTGGGTGGCAAGTGCACACGCAGTCCTTTTGGCAGCCTTGCATTTTTCTTCAGGGCATCCCGCAGATCAAGATTGAAACTCAAAAACTCGTCGCGCTCGAGCCCCGTTTGCTTGACGAGAGATTTTGCCCGCGTGGCTTGAGTCAGTTTTAAGACGTGAAAATCTCTAAGGTGTTTACGAGGTTCGTCTTTAAAAAAGAGTTCGCTGTATTTTTCTGCATAAAGCGCGGCCAAAAAGCAAGTGTAGAAATTCGAAGAGGCAAACTTAAAGGCACCCTCATGGTATCTGTCGATGATAATGGGCAACTCTCTCGATCTCGCCCGCTTGAGGGCGGTTTGAATGTTTCCGATGCCATGATTGTAAGAGGTGATGGCGAGTGGCCAACTGTCCAGTGCCCTAAAATAGTTGCGCAGCAATTTGGCCGCGGCTTTGGTGGCCTTTAGCGGAGAGTTGCGTTCATCAATGTGGTTGTTGACGATCATATAGGCTTTTCCAGTTTGGGGCATGATCTGCCAAATGCCACTGGCGCCGACATGGCTTCTCGCCATTTCGTTAAAGCTGCTCTCGACAAATGGCATGCGCGTTAGCTCGGTGGGCAGACCCAGGTCACGAAATTCTTCTTCCATGTGAGCGAGATACTGGGAGGAGTTGATTAATCCTTTGGCGAAAAAATCTCTCTGACCGAGCTGTATCCGAACATCTCCGGCGGCTCTTTTAAAAACAGAACTCCTGCGGCCAGGGACTTCGGCTAAACTCTGAAAGAGATCTTTTTCAAGACCTTTGAGTCCGCTAAAACTCTTTCGCTTCGCTAGATTT
>JBGSQJ010000269.1:0-1917 GCA_041738165.1 Bdellovibrionales bacterium | reverse complement strand
CGATCTGGTTCCTCGAGGACTAACAGACTCGATCACATCCGGATAGAGCGTCCCTTGCGCCAACCATTCACATTGCCCCACTTTATGAAAGGCATTTTTAAAAACATCGATAAACGTAGCGCCGATAATTTTGCGCTTCTTTTCTGGATCTTCCACACCAGCCAATTTGCTTAAAAATTCTTTCTGCGCGTTGACGCCGGTGACATCCAGGCCAAGCTCACCGTACATCGCAATGACATTTTCAAATTCATTTTTTCGCAGCATTCCGGTATCCACAAAAACACACTTCACTCGGTCGCGACCAAGAGCTTTGGTGAGTAAAGTTGCGGTCACGGTAGAGTCCACTCCACCACTTAGCGCGCAAAGCACTCGCTCTTTTTCACCCACTTTGGCCTTAATATCGGCCAATAAATGGTCGTTAATCAAATGTGGAGACCAATTCTCTTCAGCTTTGCAAAAATCAAAAAGGAACGCTTTTAAAAACTCACGACCATTCTCTGTGTGCGCCACCTCTGGATGGAACTGCACAGCCCAATAGTTAGGCCCCACCATAGCAGCCGGATGATCGCTGCCTGACCAGCCAACTACCTTTGCATCGGTTGGCGCTTTGGTGATCACATCGCCATGGCTCATCCATACCTTTTGGTCTTGCGGCCAGGAGCCAAGTATTTCGTTCCACTTCACCTGATTAAAGCCATATTCACGTTTCGTGGCGCGCTCGACCGTACCACCCAGCTGATAGGCAAGAAGTTGCATGCCGTAGCAAATTCCTAGAACAGGCGCGATCTGCAAGAGCTGTTGAACATCGCGAACCGGTGCTTGCGGCTCATCCACCGAATTAGGTCCGCCACTGAGTATGATCGCCGCGGGCTTTCTTTTGCGAATCTCCTCAATGCTGACATCAAAAAGCATTAGCTCAGAAAAGACACCCAGTTCGCGACAACGCCGAGCAATCAGTTGAGTGTATTGGGAACCAAAATCCAGAATGACTACGCCACCATTTATCATAGGTCAGAGAGTGTATAAAACGGCACCCCCGGCGTCCATGTTAGGCTGCCCGCAATTGTTATGTAACATTGGGCGTTATTACCGTGGACACGACTACATGCCCAGATAAAATAAGTTTCACGGGGACTTCATGTGGCGCTCACGCGTGTTTGGTATTTTGGCTCTACAAGCAATCCCCCTTTTTGATGCTCCCCTCCTGGCCCTGCCGGCGAGGGGAGATCCTTTTTTTCAAGGGAGTGCTGATGGAATTTAGACGCCTCAATGCTAGCGACGCAGAGTTCGCTTTCGAGTGCCGCTTCTTGCAACCTATGAGGAAGAACAGGTTGGTGGTCTATTAAACTTTCAGAAAGTGCTGGCCGAAAACAGTGAGGACAACGTTTTGTTTGGCGCCGTGGTCAAACGCAAGGTCGTTGGCCTGGCGGGGATGTATGTCTCTCAACAATCTAAGTTGAAGCATAAAGGCAATATTTGGGGCATGTATTTGGATCCGGAGTATCGCGGTCGCGGGGCCGGACGACAGCTTTTAGAACTATGTATTTCGCACGCCAAAAATCAGTTCTTGTCGTGCATATACCTCTCTGTGGAATCAGACAACTTTGCTGCCAAAGGTCTTTACGAAAGCAGCGGATTTAAAGTCTGGGGGACTGAGCCCAGGGCCATGTCGGTGGCGAAGCAATTCTTCGCCGAGGACCACATGACCCTGCTGCTTTGAACGATTAAACTTTAAAAGCAGTCAGTTCAATAGTGATTGTGCCCATTGGCGACGGAGCTAATGTCTTAAGCATTCCACCCATGGGGACAACACCGGGATTGATCCAAGCTTCTGATTCTTCGTTCTTCTTTTTGTCGAGAATCTTCAAATAGACGCAATCAAACTCACCCGCCGGAACAGTGATTTTTTCGCGACGC
>JBGSQJ010000390.1:0-4150 GCA_041738165.1 Bdellovibrionales bacterium | reverse complement strand
AGTGACGACATTCCTTCGGCCAGCTTCTTCGACATGATGCTGGCACAGATCAGAGGCAATGAATCCACAGTTCCGGTTACATCCCGCAATGCATAGATCCGCCGATCTGCTGGGCAAATCTCAGTCGTTTGACCCACAATCGCCGCGCCCACTTTTTCAATTTGAGATTTGAACTCCGCAAAAGAAAGCCCAACATTGAAACCCTTTAGGCTTTCGAGCTTGTCGAGGGTTCCCCCAGTGTGACCCAGCCCGCGGCCGGCCATCATAGGGACTTTTCCTCCAGCGGCTGCTACGATCGGAGCGAGCAGCAAACTTGTCTTGTCGCCTATGCCGCCCGTGCTGTGTTTGTCGACCGTCGTGCCCAAATAGCTTAAATCCAAAACGACTCCTGAATCGCGCATAGCCAGGGTCAAGTCGGTGGTTTCGGCTTCGCTCATTCCTTGAAAACAAACGGCCATCAGCCAAGCCGACATCTGATAGTCGGGAACCTCTTCTCGCACATAGGCTGAGATCAGATCGTTGATTTCTTCTTTGGTGTGTTCACTGCCGAAGCGTTTTTTGCGAATCAGTTCGGCCCAGATTCTCGCCATCAATAATTTCCTTGCGAGTAAGAATCTCCATCAGAGAGAATTTGTACGCCAGAACTTGTGCCGATGCGATTAGCTCCGGCGTCGATCATTGCGGTCAGTGTGCCCAAATCGCGAATGCCGCCGCTCGCTTTGACTCCCATTCGGTCGCCAACAGTTTGGCGCATGAGCTTAACGGCCTGAACGGACGCGCCATTTTTAGAAAACCCCGTCGAGGTTTTGACAAATTGAGCGCCGGCCCTCTCGGCCAATTCACATGCTTTTACAATCTCAATGTCATTGAGCAGCGCCGTTTCTAAGATGACCTTTACAGTGCGGCCGCGCGCGGCCTTCACAACAGCGACTATATCGGCTTGAACGGCCGTCCAATCCGCCTCTTTGACGGCCCCAATGTTGATGACCATATCAAGTTGGGTTGCCCCATCAGCACAGGCTCTCACGGTCTCCATAGCTTTGACTTCAGACCTATTGGCTCCCAGAGGAAAGCCAATAACTGTGCAGACGCCAACCTTTGAAGATTCTAAAAGAGCTTTTGCAAGTGCCACCCGGTAGGGCAAAACACAAACCGTTGCAAATCCAAACCGGATGGCCTCTTGAGCCAGTTTCTCGATATCAGTGGCCGCCGCGTCGGCTCGAAGTAGAGTGTGGTCAATAAATGAAGCTAGGTTGCCATGCGTCGAAGTGTTCATGGTCCAAGCCTATCGTGGGAGGTTGTGCGGGGTCAAAGGTCACGATAGAGTAGAGCCCGAATGTAAGGAGTGCATCGATGATCAGTATGAACCGCGTTGTCACAATATCACTTGTCGCCATTTTGGCTCTGGCCTCAGCGTCGGTGCCTTCGGCATGGTGCCAGGGTGCGGATGCGCAAGGGGAGCTATTGAGCCAGGGCCCCAAGCGCCATATTTCGACAATAGTGTTTGCCGGACTTGCCGGTGCAATCATGGGACTCTCGACTTTGAGTTTTTACGGACGGCCTCAAGATAAATTGAACAATATAGCCATGGGTTTTGCGGTTGGGGTAATTGGTGGGGCGATGTTCACCACCTACAAAGCCGCGACCGAACCGAAAGATTTTTATGGAATGGATCGCCACGATCGGTCTGCAGCACCCTTGGCTTGGCAAGAGCCTGTGACGCCAGAGGAAGCCCAACTCGAAGAGCCGCGCGTATCATATAGTTTTACTTTTTAAAAATAGGCGCCCTAAGCTCGGCGCCGAATTCCGCCTGGGGCGCCACTGTTTGTGGTTTCTCCAAAGGTGTTGATGCCGCCAGATTTTGAAGCGTTGGAACTGCTTGCCTTTTTTCCTAAAAAGGCATCCCCGATAGATTTTTCGAGTTTTCCCTCGGCGATCAATTTAGTGATATGAGAATCAAAGGTCATCATGCCGGCTTCAGACTGAGTTTGCATTGTCGACGGGATTTGATGCGTCTTGCCCTCGCGAATGAGATTGGCCACAGCGTGGGTGTTCGTCAATATTTCATACGCGGCGATTCGGCCAGGCCTATCGGCTCTAGGGAATAGTGTTTGGGCGACGACCCCGCGCAAGCTTTCGGCCAACATGACACGTATCTGGGCTTGTTGCCCTTCGGGAAACACGTCGATGATACGATCGATTGTCTTTGCCGCGTTGTTGGTGTGAAGAGTTCCAAACACCAAGTGGCCGGTCTCGGCGGCGGTCATGGCCAGCTGGATAGTTTCTAGATCTCGCATCTCACCCACCAAAATAATATCTGGATCTTCGCGAAGCGAGGCTCTAAGAGCGTTGGCAAACGATTTTGTATGGCTCGAAACTTCTCGTTGATTGATCAATGAATTTTTATTTTCATGCACAAATTCGATGGGATCTTCGATCGTAATGATGTGCTCTTTTCGAGTCACGTTGATCTCATCGATAAGTGACGCCAGGGTTGTCGACTTTCCTGACCCTGTGGGTCCGGTCACAAGCACCAAGCCCCTAGGAACGTTGATCAAATCCAAAATAGACTTAGGCAAATTCAATTCTTTTGAGGTGAGAATTTTCTCTGGAATAATTCGAAAAACTCCACCGAGCCCTCGCCTTTGCATAAACACATTCACGCGAAAACGGCCGACACCCTCGATCGAGTAAGAAGTGTCCAGCTCCCATTTTTCTACGAACGTTCGGCGTTGCTTTTCGTTCAATATTTCAAAAATGAGAGACTGCACAGCTGCGCTATCTAGTGGCGGGTGATTGATAGGCACCATTTCACCGTGCACGCGCAAAAACGGCGGAGAACCCGAAGAAAGGTGCATGTCTGAAGCCTGTTGCTGAGCCATCAGTTTGAATAGTTTATCAATTTCAGCCATATCTCTCTCATCGGACTCAAAAGTGGCGAGCTAAAGTTGCGATTGCCCGAGGCCAAAGGGTTGGGCTAGTCTCTGGTCGTGGCAGCTGAAATACTGATCAATGTGAGACCCAACTTGACCCGCGTCGCGTACGTGGAAGACGGGGTTTTATCGGATATAAAAATTGAGCGGCTAGAGTCGCCGACCATGGTGGGCTCGATTTTTAAGGGCCGCGTGGTTCGCGTCTTGCCTGGTATGCAGGCGGCGTTTGTCGACGTTGGTCTAGATCGGGCCGCCTTTTTGTATGTGGCCGATGTGCGAAGCGATTTGCAAGAAGAGCCGCGAATATATTTAGATGATGAAGACAATCCCGACGACGTTCAAGAGGGCGAACTGCAAGCCTCTCGGGTTGCGATTCAAGATCTTTTGCATGAGGGCCAAATCATTTTGGTTCAGGTGGCCAAAGACCCGTTAGGTACAAAAGGGGCGAGAATCACCACGCACATCTCGCTGGCCGGCCGCCATGTGGTTTACATGCCAACTGTTGCGCATTTGGGGATATCGAGAAAAATCGCTGACGAAAGTGAGCGCGATCGTTTGCGCGAAATTGTGAGACAAATCAATCCTGATGGGGGAGTGATAATTCGAACGGCGTGCGAAGGGGCCACAGCCGAAGAGCTCAAGATGGATTTGGATTATTTGGGCCGTCTGTGGGCCGATGTCGAAAAGAACTACGAAAAGAGAAAGTCCCCGGGCATGGTTCATCCCGAAATCGATGTGGAACTCAGGGCGCTTCGCGATCTACTGAGTCCAAAAGTCGAGCGCGTCATTGTGGACGATTCAAAAAGTCACAAAAAGGTGATGGCGTTTATCAACCAGTTTATGCCCAAACATGACAAGGCTGTCGTTTTGCACACGGGACCTCAGCCGTTGTTTGATCTATACGACATTGACCTTGAGATCTCACGCGCGCTGGGCCGCAAGGTTTGGCTGAAGTCTGGCGGCTACATTGTGATCGACGAAGCCGAAGCGCTCGTTGTGGTCGATGTGAACACCGGTCGATATGTCGGGAAAAAAGACCTCGAAGACACCATTTTAAAAACAAACCTTGAGGCCACTAAAGAGATCGCTCACCAGCTCAGAATCCGAAATTGTGGCGGAATCATCATTATCGATTTTATCGATATGGAGAAACCCGCCCACCGAGAAAAAGTGCTAAACCAACTTGAGCAAGAAATGCGGCACGATTTGGCAAAAAC
>JBGSQJ010000234.1:0-3096 GCA_041738165.1 Bdellovibrionales bacterium | reverse complement strand
AGGCTTATCCTTCAGATGGAAAATGAAGAGGTAAGCTTGCCCGCGGGAAGCTTAGACGGCTTAACTGGATTGACGGAGCTTAGATTTCACTTTCGAACGAGAGGAAATCCTGGAAGATTGACTTTGCAGCCCGGCGTGTTTCGAGATTTAGGGCGATTGGTTCAGTTGGCCTTTGATCCCGAAATCCCTGTCGCTGGATTAACGGCCGATCTCCTTGCGCCTATTTCTGATTTGCGAGAGCTGAGCGTTGGAACCGATTCCGCAATCCCTTTAGATCTGTTTCGCCATCTGACCAACCTCACCAGCCTAAATTTCTTCACGCATGCGACTTCAATCCCGTCTGATATATTTGAGGGACTTTCGAGCCTAAATGTACTTTTTCTGGTTTCTCATGGGGCTCCATTGCCAGAGGGTCTTTTTGCTCCATTGGCTAATTTAGAACAGTTGGCGCTCTCAGGGTTTGTTGGCTTTCCACAAACGACCCTGCAGACGAATGGAAAATTGAGATTCTTCCGTATTTTGCAAACGTTTCCCTACCCCTATATTTTGCAGGCCTTGCCGGAGCATGCGTTTTCGGGGAACCCCTTGCTAGAAGAAATTCAACTTGAGGGAGTGGGCCTAGAGACCGTTGCTAGCACTGCATTTTCGGGCCTCCACAGATTGAAGGTGCTAAACTTGAGCAGGAACCGAATTTCCTATCTCACACCTGGCACCTTTGGCGACCTGGGTTCGCTTCGAACGCTACACATTTTTAATAATCCAATATCTCAATTGGATGCCGAAACTTTCGTCGGTTTGGACAGCCTGCAAGTCTTAAATCTGAGAGGAATGCAGATTTCAAGTGTTGCAGATCGCGCCTTCGATGGTCTGTTCTCCATTCGAGAGATCATACTTATTGGTCATAATGTTTCTGTTTTGCCTCAGACGTTAATTCGCCAGTTGAGCACATTGCAAAAATTTGTCATGGCGTTTGGACCACTATCGAGTATCCCTGAAGAATTTTTTAGTGGCTTGAACGGTTTAGAAGAAGTCGTTTTTTACTCTTCTCGGCTCTCAAGTGTGTCTGAAACCGTATTCGACGCGCAAAGCTTTAGCCCATATGCAAAGGTGAATTTGGGTGAAAATCGACTGAGTTTCGAAACCATTGACCTATTGAATCGCCAGATTCCGGGGCGATGGAGCGAACTGGGTTGCGTGGATCAATTGCAAGATAGGTTCGTCTGCGAGTATCCCAAAACAAAGTGATAATTCTCGTTTAAATCAGTAGATCAACAGGTATGAGTCCTGTTGGTCTACTTGTCGCCCGGCCCATTCTCATCGGGAATAACGGGTAGTTCTCAGCCCATCTTTCGCTCCAATTGCAAATGAGTTGAAATGTCATCAGAAGCCGCGTTCAAGGCGGACTTAATCATATATAAAACGATGGGGGAAAAATGAGAACAAATCGACGTCAAGCGCTTGGGGTTCTTGCGGCACCAGTTTTATTGGGCCTATTGCCAAGGTTTGCAAAGGCCGAGGGCGAACCACCTGTTTGTCCGGCTCCCGAAGTGACGGTCGAGGCCGACATCTCGTCAAATCACAGGCATGAGCTTTTGCTCACTATAAAAAGCTTGCTCGAGCTGCTGCGCGAATCGGCGACAAGGCCAGAGGGGATTGCCTTGGATATACAAGGAGGTTCAGGTCACGGACATCTTGTGACTTTGACTCACGAGCAATTGCTTGAGCTATTGGTAACCGGCTCTTTGGCTAAGGAAAGCTCTTTAGAGTTTGGGCACTCGCATTTGGTGACCATTCAGGTTTTGCTGCAATAGTTCTCTTGTATAGCCCGAATCAATTTGACCAAGCGCGAGTCGGCGATTTTGTACCGTCGGTACTTTCCGTCGTGCTCGCATTCGACTAAACCCTCGTAGCGCATACGCATCAAAAAATGCGACATCTGTGATTGAGATGTTGAGCAGAGCTCGGCCAGTTCGTTTACCGTTTGACCTTCATTTAACAAGTGCCCCAAGACCATCAGCCGGCTAGGGTGAGAGAGCGCTTTGAGGGTGCGGCAGACCTCGTCGCAAGAGCGCTCCATTTTTTGAATCGATATTTTACCCGTAATTTTTTCGTTAGCCGACATATTGACATATTATAAAATAATCATATATTGAATGTAAAGGAGATTATATGGAAGTCTTAAACAACGAGAGTTTCAAAGAGAAGGTGTTCAATTTCGAAGCGGGCGACGAGTGGAAATTCGAAGGCCAACGTCCTGCGATCGTTGATTTTTACGCCGATTGGTGTGGGCCATGCCAAGCTTTGGCGCCGGTGCTTGAAGAGGTGGCTAAAGATTACTAAGGCAAAGTGGATGTTTACAAAGTGAACACCGACAACTCACCTGAATTGGCAGCGCTCTTTGGCGTGCGCGGAATCCCGGCGATATTGTTTATTCCGCAAACGGGCGAACCATCCATGAACTCAGGCTTTATCGCCCGCGACGGCTTTACAAAAGCCATCAAAGACCTCTTCGGTATTTAAAAGGTGCCAGGTTCCGAATCCGGGTCTTGGCGCGTTATTAATCATGAATCAATAGGAGTTGTACAATGAACGGCAAAGTAACTTGGACAGAGGGCATGCATTTTGCGGGCGAGAGTGATGGCCATCGGGTCAATCTCGACGCCAAAGCCCCTATTGGCAAGGGCACAGGGATGTCACCCAAAGAGTTGGTCGCGTTAGGCGTTGCCGGCTGTACGGCTATGGATGTGATCGCGCTGCTTAAAAAACACAAACAGCCGTTCACCGCTTTTAGCGTCGGGGTTGAGGCCACGCAAACATCGGGCGGGCACCCTGTGGTTTTTGAATCGGTGGGCCTAGTCTATCGAGCGCAGGGCGAGATCGACCCCAAAGTGCTCTTGGAGTCAGTGAATCTATCACAAACGAAGTATTGCGGAGTGAGCGCGATGATCGCAAAGACCGCTCCCATCAACTACAAAGTCGAGCTCAATGGTGAGCAAGTGGGCGAAGGCCGCGCGAATTTTTAGCTGCGTTTTGATTTACGCAAAATCGTGAGGCGCTTTTTATCGGCGGGTTTTAGTTTCTCGGTGGCCGCTGTCC
>JBGSQJ010000206.1:0-2479 GCA_041738165.1 Bdellovibrionales bacterium | reverse complement strand
CCTACGTCGGCTCGGGGGTTTTGGGCTCCGCAGTTGGTATGGACAAAGACATTTCAACTCGCTTGGCTCGTGAAGCTGGGATCCCTGTTGTCCCCAGTATTTGCGTTCGAGATTATGAATATCTAGAAAACGCGGCGTCGGTGCGGTCGCGAGTGGAAAGCGAATTCGCTCTTCCCGTGTTTGTGAAGCCATGCAATGCCGGATCATCGGTCGGTGTGAGTAAGGTCAAAGCTTCAGGTGAGCTTGGCAAAGCGATCGAATTCGCTCTGCAGTTTGACACCAAAGTGTTGGTGCAAAAAGCCGTTGAAGCGCGCGAACTTGAAGTCTCGGTTTTAGGCAATCAAAGCCCTCGAGTCAGTGTGGTGGGTGAGGTCTTACCGAATCACGAATTTTATTCGTATGAAGCCAAGTATTTAGATTCAAACGGCGCGAATTTTTCAATTCCGGCCAAAAACCTAACCTTAGAACAAGTCAGTCAAATTCAAGAGTACGCGGTTCGGGCGTTTCGCGTTTTTGAATGCCGTGGAATGGCGCGTGTGGATTTCTTTTTAGATAAGAATTCAGGGCAGATTTACTTGAACGAAGTGAATACGATCCCGGGATTCACAAAAATCAGCCAATACCCCAAACTCTGGGAGGCCTCGGGCCTGAGCTACCCGGCACTTCTCGATGAGCTCATTCGGCTCGCCCTTGAAGAGGCTGAGCGCAAGAGCCGTTTAAAATTCTCAGTTTGATACAGGACTTAAGTTTAGGTCCGAAAGCGCCGACACGAAGTGTTAGGACCCCTAAAAACCTCGTATCAAGGAGCTTGCACGTGTCCCAGTTCGATACATATAGCCTCTATGACTTTCTCATGCACACCCCAGAGGGTGGCTTGCGTAAAATACTCATAGACAACCAAAATATGACCCCGCTTCATTTGTCCTTGTTGCTTAAGGTCGTCAAGGGCAGCACCCCCGATGAGTTTAGTGAATACTTTAACAGCCAATCCTTACCTAAAATCCGAATGAGCCCGGCAGAGTCGAAAATCAAAGAGACTTTTTGGCCAAAATGCATCGTGATTTTCGAGAGTCGTGGCCTTTTGCAACCCGCAATGCCGGTTAAACAAGCCGCCTAATCCTTTCCTTTCAAATTCCACTAGATAATTTTCATGTCCTGCTCTTGCAGCTTGCGCTGTAAGCGCAGGGCGTACGACTTTATGGCCTAGGTAAAACCTTGGTGGCGACTCGCGTGTCAACACTTAGGCCGGAGGAGTCATGGGAGTTTTGGGGACAACGATTCAATTGAGAATCCTGCTCGGTTTATTTTTTTACGTTGGCGCATGTGAAATTGCGAGTGCTGTTACATTCTCTGAACTGGCCCAGCGGTACACCTTTTCACACGATCAAAATGTTGGCTTCGAAGCGGAGTTTACAAAACTCAATATAGAATCCACGACAAGGGCTCTGGTTGAAGTTCTGGGCGGTGACATCCGAATCAAAACCAACAAGGTCGAAGGGCGAGACCGAAAGGGCCTCTTGGTCGCATTTGATACATTTGAGAATAGAATAGAAAATTCGAGCCTTGGCGAAGTGGTGATCAAACCCGAAGACAACGGTTTTGATATGGCCACTTACATTGAAACGAAAGGCCACTATAAGACGGTCGAAATTGTAACCTCGCCGATTCGCGAACAAAACATCGGCCTTTTGCACAACGCGGTTTTAATACTTCCGCGGCTTGGGGCAGTTGGTACTGAAAATCAATTCCCGGTGTCACTGCAAGTGAGCGTCGAGATCGCAAGCGCTAGAACACCCAAACGAACGCCGGCCTACCTCATCAAACTTTTGCGCGATTACTTTTCGGAGCCCAACTATTCAATCATTCGGGCCGAATGGACTATTCCCCCGGCGAGGCACGGGTACATCGGGCGGCCGTCTGATGGGTTTATGAAAAAATTGAGTTTAGACTCCTATCGCCCATCTTTACGCCAGTTTTATGACGATGCCATGTACAGACAGGCGCACGAAATGCTCATTGGGCCTTTTGAAAAATCTTGGAAGGGTTCGGTCGAGGCCGTTCGCGCCGAAGTGCTCGAGTATATTCAAAAGCACTCTTTTGAGGCGGCGCTGCGAGTTTTCAAATGGAACGACATCAAATTGACCAACCTATTGATCTATTGGTTTCCCAATGACCCACTAAGTCGGCTGCTTGTTGAATCCACGTGGTTTCAGCCTATTCCAGCCATTGAATTTAGAGCTCCGAATAATGACTTTGACGTGCTTAAGGTCGCCTCAAGAGTTTTGTCTTTGATTGAGGCCGCCCGTGATAAGGCGCCGCTGCAACTCGAATTCGATTTGAGTCGGTTTGAGTGCGGTGATTTACTGCTGTAGTTCGGTTTGGCCAGGTCAATTACGATGACCCCGTGCTGAAAGACGCTCTTGAATTGCCACGAGAATGTATTCATCTTAATAAAAAGTTAAAACAGATCGGAAGATCG
>JBGSQJ010000200.1:0-9682 GCA_041738165.1 Bdellovibrionales bacterium | reverse complement strand
GCAAAGGAACAGAAAAAAATCCCAAACGCATCTTGGCGCTGTCGCTGATTCATGGTGACGAATTTCGCTCTGGCAGCGTGGGCCGCGCCTGGATCACACGCCTTACGAATATCGAACCTCGAAATTCTTGGCGGGTGATTGTGATTGCCAACCCTGATGGCTGGGAGGCGAAATCTAGAATGAACGCCAACGGAGTTGATTTAAATCGAAATTTTCCAACAAAAGATTGGGACGAAAAGGCGATCGATTATTTTAAAAAGCGAATGAAATCAGATCCGCGGCGCGACCCGGGGCCCTCTGGCGGCAGTGAAATTGAAACTCGCTGCCTGATGAGTCATGTCGAAGATTTTGATCCCCAGTTTGTGATTTCCATTCATACTCCTCTCGGAGTTCTCGATTTTGACGGGCCGAAAGTTAGCCCACCAAAGTTTAGACCGCTACCTTGGATTTCACTGGGCAATTTCCCTGGAAGCCTGGGGCGCTACATGTGGGTGGACCGCAAAGTCCCGGTCTTAACAATTGAACTCAAAGCGGATCACGATATCAAAAAACTTGAAGAATTCGATCAGCTTCAGGATATCTCGGGAACCGTGGCCATTCAGTCTGATCGAATTCAAAAGAAATAAATGATTAAAGCGTAATCAATGAATGAACAGGAGCCTTTAACTTGCGCCGTCCGTTCAAAAATCCAAGCTCCATCATCATAGAAAAGCCCGTCACAGTCGCACCGGTTTCAACGCACAAGATTTCAGCAGCACTCGCCGTCCCGCCCGTTGCGAGCACATCGTCAACAATGCAAACATGATCATTTGAATCCAGCGCGTCCACATGAATTTGCAAAGTGTCTTTGCCATACTCGAGCTCATAAGAATGAGAGAAAGTCGAAAATGGCAATTTGCCCGGCTTTCGAATTAAAACCATACCAAGACCAAGTTCAATAGCCACCGCGGAGCCTAGAATAAAACCACGACTTTCAATAGAGGCGATTTTGGTCGTATGAGGTGGAACGGTCTTTGCCAAGTGTTTTGTCAAAGACTTGAATGCGGCGGCATCGGCCAATAAGGGTGAAATATCTTTAAATATAATTCCTGGTTTGGGGAAATCAGGTACATCTCGAATAATCCCGTGCAACTGATCTACGCTAAATTCGCTCATTCAAAACTCCATTTCTTAAAGCCAAGCTTTTCAGCTTGAGTTAAATTTTCACTTGAAATCTCATACACGTTTGCCATTCCCGTCATCGAGCCACAAACTTGAATGTGCATGAGGCCATCGGACTTCTTTAGCGAAGAATAAATCTGAATGCCCTTAAGCTCTTTCGCCATCTTCTCTACGCTCACGCCGCTTCCTGGTTTGCATTGCTGGCTACCATCGTATTTAAAAATCATTATGCGCGTGAGAGTCGCTGGCTCTGCGGGTTTCTTTGATTTGTCCATTTTTTCAGCGATGACTTCATCGGCAACTGTTGGTGCCAGCGTGGGCGATTGCTGCTTGCGGCAGTAACCATGAACGCAGCCATTCAAAACAAACAAAATACAGGCAAGTCCAATAGTCTGATTCATTCGGCTCACTCCCACATCCAATCGCGCGAATACTTCTTCCATCCAGCCCGCAAGGCATAAATATTCGCGTCGACCGAGATAAAGTAGAGTTCATCTGTTTGCGGGTCCACTTCAACGCGAGAAGTGACCCCTCGCCCAGGCTCAAACTCGCCAAGCAAGACGCCCGTCTTACTATCTAAAAATCGCAAAGCCCCGGCCATTTCACCTACAATCACTGTGCCTTTGTAATAAACTGGGCCAGTCGCAATTCCCCTAGGGTTTTTTTGTCGCCATAAAATTTTTCCAGAAGCTTTGTCTGCGGCCAACACTTCACCGCCGCTCGTTGAGAAAAAAAGCGTGTCGCCTTGAATCGCGACCTGTTCGTAACCGCCCTCTTCGATGGTCCAAATCGTTGAGCCATCTTTCGCATTCAAGCAATACAGGCCGCCGTCATAACTTGAGACATAAATACGATCGCCGTCTACGATTGGGGTAGCGTCGACATCTTTGAAGCGCTTGTTTCGATTGATATTGGTCTCCCAAGCAATGGCGCCAGAGCTTGGGCGCATGCCCACCACAGATCCATCTGAAAATCCAAACACAACAACAGAACCTGCTATTGCCGGCTGAGCGCCCCCTCGAACTGAAATATTGGCGGCTTCCCGTCGGTTATAGGTCCAAATGAGCTTACCTGTGCGCGCATCAAGAGCATGCGCGACGTTGTTTCCACCTAAAACAAATAGCTTCCCATCGGCCACCAAAGGCGGCGCAAGGCCTTCAGCCCCAAGCGGATAGCTCCAAATTTTTGCACCCGTTTCGGCTCTAAGCGCGTAGAGCTGCCCATCGCCCGATCCGAAAAATAGAGTTTTGCCTACCAGCTGGGCGCCGCCTTCAGATCCGCCATGCAATTGGACACGCCAAAGCTCTTGGGCTGATGAACGATTGTAAGCGACAACCGAATCAATCGAATTTCCAACAACGACTCGGTCTTTATCTAAAACGGGCGTAAATCGATGGATCAAGCGAGCCTTTAGGTAGGTCTCGGCAAAAGTATTTCGGGCCCAGCGCTTTTCGATAACAAAGCGATTGGGTGTGGTTTTGTTGAGCGAGCAACCTGCGAGCCCAATAAGGACCACGGCCCACCCCAAAAATTTCATAGAGCTTTACCCTGCTGAGAAGTCTTAAGGGGCTCGGTAGATTTAATGCTCAGCGCTCTCAAGTATTTTTTGCCCTCTTTGGCCGCTCCACTATTAGGAAACTCTCGCTCAAGCTGCTCAAAGGCCTGCCGCGCCTGAGCCAAATCGCCTTTTGATTCATAGGCCAAACCCAACTTTAACTTAGCTTCAGAGTGAAAAAGACTGAGCGATTTATTTTTCAAAATAAGCTCAAATGCCGAAATGCCCTGATCGTAATTTTCATTTTCAATCAAAATTACACCTTTATGCATCCACCAGTTCCCATCGAGCCAAGAACTTGCGGTTTGACTCACTTTAGCAAGCTCTAGCGTGACCAAGGCCTCTTTGAATTGTTTTTGTTCCCATAAAAAAAGCGAAAGCCCAAGAGCAGCTACCTGAGCCGATGTGGTGCCCGCGTGCGCTTTTATAACGTTTTGATATTCAGACACGGGCGCACTCAAATCTTTAGCAAATTCAGCGTCAAGATCCGGCTTGAACTTAGGGTCTTTTGATCTGGCTTCAACGCGTTTTAAATCTGCTTCTTGCATTTTAGCTTCAGCCTCGAAAAGCGCATTAGCTGCCGCGCGCTCCTGGCTATCTCGCCAATAGCTGTGCCCAAGATACCCTAGTGACGCCACCAAAATCAGCGCCAAAGTGGCGAGCAGCAATCCTTTGTACTTGAGAAGCTCTTTGATCACCTTTTCGCTAGTCGTGATAAAGGCGTCGGGGTGCTTTACATCTTCGTGTGCTTGTTTCGATTGCTTGCTCAAAGTTTATTACTCCTGGCTACTTTTGTCTGCTGGTCATTTCTTTAAGAGTCGAAAAGGGTCTCGCCATACGGCCATGGTGGTGCTGTCTCAAAGACGCAATGGCTTTGATGCGCTTTTCAGCAAGGCGATCGGCGGCTCTTTGTGTGGCGATTTTTTCTTCACGTGAAATTTTAAAAACCTGCATCAAATTGTCGTAGACCATATTGGTCTTTTCAAAGGCTCGCTCACGCGAATACCCTTCAAGCTCGACAAAGACATTCATCAGACCGCCAGAATTGATCACATAATCAGGCGCATACAAAATGCCAAGCTCCATAAGCGCATCACCATGGCGAGTCTCGGCCAACTGATTGTTGGCGCCCCCTGCGATGATTTTGCATTTAAGTGAACTAATCGTTTGATCGTTGATCGCGCCGCCCAGAGCACATGGTGCAAGTACATCGCAATCGCTGGTCACAACAGATTCTGGGTCAAGGCTCTTAACACCGAATTTTTCACAGATCGTTTTCACTTTGTCTTTGTCGATATCAGCCACCGTAACCAAAGCGCCTTCTTTGCAAAGGTAATCGACCAAATTGTTGCCGACGTTGCCAAGACCTTGAACTGCGATTCGAACGCCTTTAAGCTCATCCGCTCCCAGCTTTTCTTTAACAGCGGCTTTGATCCCCATGAGCACGCCGTGAGCGGTGAAAGGCGATGGGTCTCCAGATCCACCAAATGAGATGGGGATCCCTGTTACATAGGGCGTTTCCATAAAAATATACGCCATATCATGAACCGTCGTGCCCACGTCTTCGGCGGTGATGTATTTTCCGCCAAGCGAATTCACGTGCGCGCCAAAAGTTCGAAACAGAGCTTCGGTTTTATCTTTTTTAGGGTCGCCAATGATGACGGCTTTGCCGCCGCCTAAGTTGAGACCCGCAGCCGAAGCCTTATAGGTCATGCCTTTAGAGAGCCTTAAGACATCTACAAGAGCATCATCTTCGTTTTTATAGGGCCACATGCGGGTACCGCCAAGGGCCGGGCCAAGTGTGGTGTTGTGAACGGCGATGATTGCCTTTAGACCGCTGTCACGATCGTAGCAAAATACGACCTCTTCGTGCTCTCCGTGTTTCTCGATCACCTCAAAGCTCAAGCGATCCTCCTATTTTGGCCGTCATTCAGATAGTTTAGCTTGCAAGAATGAAGAGCGAGGATAGAAGGTAATGAGCCCAGAGCCAAGTAAAAAAACCTATGGCGATGATCGAAACAAAAAGGGCCCCGCTGGGCCCTAGATGCATTAGGTCTTGGTTCCGCATTGCATTATGGTACGCGCCATAAATCTAGATAGCGTTGGATATACGTTGAGGTCATATCTTTTACATTCATTCTTTGACCTCCATTTGCCCAGGCGGGCGAATTCGCATTGACATAGCGGTAACCGATCGCCGCTGAAAGCGTGATATTCGAAACATCTAAGAGTGTCGCTGAACAATCATCTGAATCATAAAATGCGCCTGTTGTTCCCGAAATACTGGTCATCATCACTCGCATATTGGTGATGTCTCCACCTGGAATCACAAACATCCCGTTTGAGTCAGCCAAATACCCCAGGTAAGGGTGACAACGCCCTTCCACAGTTCTAATAGTCGCGCCGGGATCATTGAATCCCACCAGCTGCCACTGATTGGCCGCGCCTACAGTGCCGCCTGCGGCGGTGGTCGTAGCTAAGCTCACAGGATTATAACCCGAAGCCATTGTATCGATGGTTCCCGGGTTTGAAACTGCAGTGTCTTTGAAAAAGTAGACGTAATACTTACTTCCTGGGGATGTGTTGAAGGTGCCACTAACAAATGGCGTAGAACATGTGTTGTCGGTGTAAATAGTGCCTCCGCCAGTCGCAGACAATGAAACCGTTGTTACACCAACGGCTGGGGCCGCAAAACCATTGGCATCCTCAGGAACCACTGTAAAAATTTGGCACGCGAGCGGTACAAGAGTGGTCGCATAATTCATATGAACCGAAAACTGAGTCGCTGGCGCAAATATATTAACTGAAGTCGAGTACCCATTGACCACTCCGCTTACGCCCATAAGGCTCGCGTCCATCGTAGCATAGGCGTAAGCGGTAGTTGCGGTTACCGAAATAGTCGCTTGCCCATTTGTGAAATTCACTGAACCAGCCGATGGAACGGCCATATAACTACTCGACAAGTTACTAAGCACCCCATTGAAGCCTAAATCGATGGATCCATCATAGTTCATGGCGTACAGATCAACGTTGAATACGGCGCCATTGGGCTGATCAGTTGGCGTGCCAAGCACAGAGCTTGGCCCAGCGGTTTGACCGGGAAGCACAATCCACAAAGAACTCACCGTTGGCTCTTGCACATCAATATTTTGAGTGCCGGTAAGACTTAAGCTCACGATTTCGGCAGAAATTGAATCTTCGCCAACACCGAAAGCTTTATAGCTGATGCGCTTGCTCGTTAGCCCAGTTGCAATTTCTGTCTCTGTAATTGGTGACCCGCAATAGCCACCATCATAAAACTGGTCTCCAGCGACTGGGGTGAGATCGACCGTTAAAGTGCTGAGTGCGGGCGATACGTTGCCGTTGGTGTCTCGAAGACTGACGTCGACAGTTTGGCATTTTCCCTCTTCAAAGACGCTCGACATTGAGAGCCGAATATTTGAAATTGCGAGTGGCTGAACTACTGTCACTCCAGATAGGTCACCAACCGGAGATGGGCCATTTGAAACCGAAGCACCTGTGGTGATGCCTGCACCTGTGTATTTGAAATATCCGCGAGCCGTATAATTCGAGGAATAGTCTAAACTCGAAGAGTTGTTCGGGTACATCGGATCGCAGTCAGAATAGTAAGATGACCAAAATGTGAGGTCCGTACCCGAAAGAGTTAAGCCGCTGTAGTAACCTTGCGGAACTATCATAACCGAATTGGCGCCGTCGTCATGCCACGTCTCGAGCTGATACGGCATACAGGTGTGGGCGTAAACCGTAGATGGAAGACGGACGTACACTTTTTCAACAGGAGAGCCTGGAGAATCCGTAACAGTTATCGCTTGAGTCTTAACAGCGGCTAAGGTTCCTGAGATGGTGGCCGTGACAACTCGGGCTGTTGGCCCGCCTGACGTAGCACTCTTCATATATAAAGTTTTTACTATTTCTCCATTCAGGGCTACCGATCCCGGAGCTGCAGCGGAGCAAATAGAATCAGTATAAAACTCCACAGAAGCATCGTCTCCGGAAAGAGATAAATTCGAACCCGACGGTAAATTTGTAGAAACTCCAGAACGAAGCCCTTCTATTTGAACCGGAACACAATGTTCATGAGCGTAAGTATAGACACCATTGAAACTTGGTAGCTTTAGGTTAAAATCATCGGCATAAGATGACCCGCCACCACTTGCGTAAATTTGGGCGTCAACCCCAGCATCCACCAATTGATGCGCACCATTTTTTATTATGTAGGGGCAAAGCACGACATGCGCGCCAACACTCACCCCAGCCACCACGGTCGTACCTTCAGTTTGACCCACAGAAATGGGAATGTCTGAACCCAATTTTTGGTAGTCTTTAGCTTCAAGCTGGGTACAGCGAATGCCGCTATCTCCATAAATGCCATTTTGCCTTCCGTCTGGATTGACCACAACGGCCACGCCAGCCACTGCGAATGGGCCACTCGTCACACCCGGAAGTAGCTTCCAAGTTAAAGTCACATTGTCAGCGCCGTCTTTGCTCCAATCCAAATAATCAGAGCCATTCGTAGAGCCCGTCGCTTTAAATGGGCCACGAAAACCAGCAATTGAGTCGCTGCCGTTCTTCACATTGGCGTGTCGAAATACAAGATGATCACCAAATTCTGTCGAAGAATTATGACAAACCGTACCCGAACCAGTTGGATCATATCCAGTGCCGCCGCCAGTGGGCCCAGCTTCATCAGCTGCAGGAGAGCCATCCCAAAATAGCGGCGTGGCCGTACCTGCGTGAGTTAAACCAGAGAGCGTTTGATTTGATCTATTGTCATAGCACGCCGTTCGGGCGCCCGCCGCTGGGCCAAAAAAACCTAAACGAATTCTTTGCTCGCCCCTTGAGTTGACGACTGTGTTGGAATTTTCATCGGTGTAGGTGTTGTCTGAAGGAGGAACTCTTACTGCTAAAATATTGGTCGACGGTGCAATTTGAGGAGACGATGGCGTTAGCCCGGCCACGATGGTTTGACCATTAAGTTTGTAGTTAAACGCGACTCCATCAATTGTAAACAGACTCATCCAGCCAGCAAAAACCGGTGCGCGGCTGATCACCATGGGCGGCCTTGGCCCCGGAGGCTGAAACTGGGTCTCTAAAATGCCGCCTGGGCCACCCGCCTCAGAGCCATCCATATATCTACCGACAAATTTCACCTCGCCGCTCACGTTGAATGCCGGTGATGTGTTCACAGTGACCGACGCAGTGGCTCCATTTAAAGAAGCTTCGGTATCGCCATAATAAACGATTTCGTCGCCATCCGATTCACTCTCATAAACTGACAAGACCTGAATAATTCTCGGTGATCCGGTTGGGACCTCAAAACTTACGGTTGAGGGAGCCGCTGGGCAGTTCGCCGACCCACAATGCCCATCCCATTCAAAGACGAAAGCGGGTGAGATTCCGGGTCCGGTCACATTCACGACTATAAAATTGAGATGGTAGCCATTTAGAGATTGAGCGCCGACCTTGTTTTGACCGCCCCCTGCCCCCGTCGAAAGACTCAATTGAACCGAGGTCTCTTGTTTGGCTTTGCGCGAGCAGCCGAGTGTTGCAAAAGAAATGGCGAGGCATAGGCCGAGCCCAAGCTTAAAAGCTGTATTTATTCCCAACAAACGCACAACATCGCTCCCAAATTTTCACTATGAATAGCCTAAGGTCTTATCGGAAAGCAGTCTTAGGTCTTGAGAGCCTCATTTTGAGAAGCTCAATTCGAGACATTCACAATGGGATTGCGTCCGCTTTAATAATCTGATTTTAGGACCTTAAGGGAAAAAGGGATATTTAAGATGAATTACGACTTAAAAACGCTAGGTCTCAATAACTCAGATTTAAACTTTTTTGAGACACTCTTTATTGATTGCTGAAGAACGGGCTGCGGAATTGCTCAAAAGTGTGGGTTGCCGCGTGAAAACTTGCCAAACCCATAAAGAAAAAATAGCTGCTCCGGGACTTCTCGAACTACCTAGAATCAAGCGCTCATTTTATTATCTCAACAAGTTGATAACCGCCATCGACACTTGTATCGAAAAGTCCATCGATCCCTGGGACGATTTTAAATTTTTTAAAATCAGCATGGAGGGCTTGGGTGCCCATTATGCCAGTGATGTTGAATGCACGTTCACCGAAGGCACTCTCATTGAAGCCTATGATCTCGACCGCATTCAGGTGTTTCGCAACTTGAGATTTATGGAGATGTCGAATTATTCCCTGCTCGAGCTTCTCTCGTTTGAGTGGCCCGAGATGTATGAGCGCTCGAGCGTGATCACAGGCGAGATGATGCGCTATTGCGACGAGCACTTATGGGCCAATAATCGCACGATACGATTTCCGATTCGAGACCATTACATTCGAGAAGCGCGCTCAAGCGTTCATCAGGTTTTTAAAATCTCGTTTCAACATCTCTCGCCACTATATTCTGGACCCAATAAACCCTTCGGCTTTATTGGTAGCTTCCATTGTGTGGATGTTCCGCTAGCGGATGAGTTTACGAATAAAATTGATTTTTTATAACGGGCCCGTCTACCTAATCTTAGGCTGCGCTTGAGGCGCTTCGTCCAGATTTGCCATCGGCCTCGCACACCGCCTCGAGCGATCTTGAGCGGTTTTCGATAATCCATGAGTGCCCAATTGAAAAAATGTACTCACTGGTGTTGGCAAGAACCAATTTATTGGCCTCTTGAAGCCGATACCATGGAAGCGTGGGGAACAGGTGGTGTTCCGCATGGTAGTTAAAGTTTAAAAAGGCATGGCGGGCGATCCAAGGGTTATAAAAACAGCTGCGCGAAACTTTGTGCTGCTCCCATAAGGCTAAACGCTTTTCACCGCCAAACTGGGGAACGTCCATGTGGTGCGGAAAGTTCACAACTTCGACAGCAAACAAATAGATCAAGATAGATGGAACAATCAATGTGAGTGAAACCCACAGGCCACAAACGGTGAACACTCCGG